>DASYFU010000162.1:0-16914 GCA_036498225.1 Gaiellaceae bacterium
GGAAGGATGGCGCCTCCGGGCAAGCCGAAGGCGACGTCCACCCCCTCCGCCTCGAGGGAACGCAGGATTGCGTCGGCGCCGTTCATCCTCATGCGGGGAAGAACTCCGCGTTGCGCATGGCCAGCTGGAAGCCGCCGAGGACGCGGCTCGTGAACTCGCGCGTCGAGGCGCCGATGCCGAAGCGCACCGGCTCGTCGACGAGCGCTGCCGAGACCGCGCCCGCGAGGGTGTCCGCCGCGGCCGGCTGGCCGAGGCCGTGCTCGAGCGTCAGCGCCGCGGCGAGCAGCATGCTGCTCGGGTTGACGACGCCGTGCCCGGCGAGCGCGAAGCCCCCGTCGGGCGACGGGACGAACAGGCTCGGCCCGTGCTCGGCGAGCAGCGCATGGGCCGCGACGCGGTGCGAGGCAGCGGCCGCGGAGATCTCCACCATCCCCTCGGCCCAGGCCGGCGCGACGACGACGACGTCGAAGCGGGCGGGGTTGAAGGCGGCGAACGGGATCGCGTCGCGCGGCGAGACGTGCTCGACGCGCACGTGCTCGTGATCGGCCGCGGCGACGTTCACCAGCTCGCACCAGCCGTTGTCGCCGACGCAGGTGAGTCGCATGCTGCGCGTCTCCGCGATCTCGAACGCGCGGCGCACCGTCCACTCGCCCGCGTCCTCGCGCACCGAGGTGATGAAGGCGACGTCGTCGTGCTGGCCGAAGCGGACACGCGTGACTCGCGCGCGCAGATCGAGCTCCGCCATCACGTCGTCGAGCGCCGGCTCCTCGGCCCCGGCGACGAGGACGGCGTCGGCGCCGAGCACCGCGTCCCGCGTGCTCGACGGCACGGCCTGGCCGAGGCGAGCGAGCGCGACGCCGCCGAACGGCGCGTGCACCTGGTCGAACGCGAAGCCGTGGACGCGCGCGACTGCATCGAGCGCGTACATCGCCTCCGCCATCAGCTCCGGGGCAGTGCCCGAGCCGGTGAGACATGCAACGGTTTTCATACGGTGACTCCTTCGAACACGGCATCGAGTGGAACGGCCCCGCCGGAATCGGCGAGCGCCTTGAACCTGCGGAACGCAGCGTTGAGGTCGTCGCCGCTGAGATGGATCCCTCGCTCGGCGCAGGCGCGCGCAAATGCGTGCCGGCCCGAGTGCTTGCCGAGCGGCAGCGTCATGCCCGCGCCGACGTCTGCGGGATCGATGATCTGGTACGTCCGCGCGTCCTTCAGCATCCCGTCCTGGTGGATGCCGGCCTCGTGCGCGAACGCGTTCGCTCCGACGACCGCCTTGTTCGGCTGGACGACGTAGCCCGTGAGCTCGGAGACAAGCCGGGACGACGCGGCGATCTGCGCCGCGTCGACGCCGGTCTCGACGTCGAAGTGGTCTGCGCGGATCTTGAGCGCGACGACGATCTCCTCGAGCGATGCGTTCCCCGCGCGCTCGCCGAGGCCGTTGACGGTGCACTCGACCTGGCCGGCGCCCGCGGTGATCGCGGCGAGCGAGTTCGCGACGGCGAGGCCGAGGTCGTCGTGACAGTGCGCAGACAGCGTCACTCGCCGCAGCTCGGGGCAGCGGCGGCGCACGTCGGCGAGGAACGTCGCGTACTGGTTCGGCAGCTCGTAGCCGACGGTGTCGGGGAGATTGACGACGGTCGCGCCGGCTTCGATCGCGACGCGGCAGACCCTGGCGACGAATTCCGGGTCGGAGCGGGTCGCGTCCTCGGCCGAGAACTCGACCTCGTCGGCGCGCTCGGCGGCGTAGGCGACGGCCCAGCGCGCCTGCGCGAGCACCTCGGCGGGCTCGAGGCCGAGCTTCCGCTCCATATGGATCGGGCTCGTCGCGATGAAGACGTGGATGCGCGAGCGGTGTGCGCCGGCAAGCGCCTCGCCGGCCGCGTCGAGGTCCGCGCGCACGGTGCGCGCGAGCGCGGCGACTGTCGGCGTCTCGAGAACGGCGGCCACCGCTCGAACGCCCTCGAAGTCTCCGGGGGATGCGCCCGGAAAGCCCGCTTCGACGACGTCGACGCCCAGCCGCTCGAGCTGCTGCGCGATCTCCGCCTTCTCGTCAGGCTGCAGAGCGATGCCCGGCGATTGCTCGCCGTCGCGCAACGTCGTATCGAAGATCTGGATCCTGCGGGCCACGAACACTTCCTCCTTGGCTCTACGAGAGAGGTCGCACCTGTGGTGCGGTGAGGTCGGCGTCTGCGCCTCTTGCGAGACGCGTGTTCGTGTATCTCCCCGTTAGGGGAGAATGAGGATGACGACGAAGAAAATGAGCCCGGAAAGGGCAGGGATGCGTGTCCGGGCGGTCGTCATCGCTCACCTAGGGTGCATGCCGCGGCCGCACTTGTCAAATCGGGCCCGCGTGAAACCGGAGAACGCGAATGGTCGGCGTCCGGAAAGCGAGCTAGGGTCAGTGGCCTGATGCCCCGCGCGACGGTCTCCAGCAAGCCGATTTCGACCGTCTTTGCCGCGCGCATCAAGCATCCGCGCTAGTCGGCCTTTCGCTCCCGCCGCCGCCGACTAGCCCACAAGGCGGAATCCCTTCTCCCCGACCCGGAGATGCCCTTGCCGCACCGTCAACCCGGTTTGTACGACCCGTCGTTCGAGCACGACGCCTGCGGCGTCGCCTTCGTCGCGCGGCTCGACGGCGTCCCGAGCCACGAGACGGTGGAGCGGGCGCTCGTCGCGCTCGCGAATCTCGAGCATCGCGGAGCCGCCGGGGCCGACAAGGACACGGGCGACGGGGCGGGCATCCTCGTCCAGGTCCCGGACGCGTTCTTCCGCGGCGAGGTTCCCGGCCTGCCGCCGGCCGGCCTGTACGGCGTGGGCACCTGCTTCGGAGAGCGATGCGACGCGATCGAGGCGGCGATCGAGCTGGAGGGGCAGCGGCTCGTGTGCTGGCGCGACGTCCCGGTCGACGACGCCCACGTCGGGCGGACCGCAAAGGAGTCGATGCCGCGGATCCGCCAGTTCGTCGTCGCGGCCGAGGGTCTCGAGGGAGACGCGTTCGAGCGGAAGCTGTACGTCATCCGCCGGGTCGCCGAGCTCGCCGCCGGGCCGGAGCTCGTGATCCCCAGCCTCTCATCGCGGACGCTGGTCTACAAGGGGATGCTGACCGCGCCGCAGCTGGCGCGCTTCTACCCCGACCTGCGGGACGAGCGCTTCGCGAGCGCGCTCGCGCTCGTCCACTCCCGCTTCTCGACGAACACGTTCCCGAGCTGGGAGCTCGCGCACCCGTACCGGATGATCGCGCACAACGGCGAGATCAACACCCTCCGGGGCAACGTCAACTGGATGCGCGCGCGCGAGTCGCAGCTCGCGTCCGAGCTCTTCGGCGACGATCTGCAGAAGGTGCTGCCGGTGATCCGGCCCGCCGGCTCCGACACCGCGATGTTCGACAACGTGCTCGAGTTGCTCGTGCTCGCGGGCCGCTCCGTTCCGCACGCGCTGATGATGATGATCCCGGAGTCGCAGCCGGTCGAGGAGCTGTGCGGCTTCTACGCGTACCACCAGTGCCTGATGGAGGCGTGGGACGGCCCCGCGGCGATCGCGTTCACCGACGGCCGCGTCATCGGCGCGACGCTCGATCGCAACGGACTTCGTCCGGGCCGCTGGTACGAGACCGACGACGGCTGGGTCGTGCTCGCGTCGGAGAGCGGCGTGCTCGACGACGCGCCCGAGCGGATCGTGCGCAAGGGAAGGCTGCAGCCCGGGAAGCTCTTCCTCGTTGACCTCGACGCGCACCGCATCGTTCCGGACGAGGAGATCAAGCGCGAGATCGCGACGCGCAAGCCGTACGCAGAGTGGTACTCGGACAACGTGCAGCATCTCGCCGGCCTGCCGCCCGCGCGCACGCAGCCCGAGCGGCCGGCCGAGCCGCTGCGGCAACGGCAGCTGCTGTTCGGCTACGCGCAGGACGACATGAAGGCGATGCTCGCGCCGCTCGCGCGCAACGCGGAGGAAGCAGTCGGCTCGATGGGGAACGACACGCCGCTCGCCGTCCTCTCGCAGCGAAAGCCCCTGCTCTACTCCTATTTCAAGCAACTGTTCGCGCAGGTGACGAATCCGCCGATCGACTCGATCCGCGAGGCGGTCGTCATGAGCGTCGCCGCGAGCGTCGGCTCCGAGCGCAACCTGCTCGACGAGACCCCGGAGCACGCGCGCCAGCTCGTGATCGAGAACCCGATCCTCCACGACGACGAGCTCGAGCGGCTGCGCCAGGTGGAGTCGGACGTCTTCCGCTCGCACACGATCGACATCACGTGGCCGGTGCGCGAAGGCGCGAGTGGGTTGCAGCGCGCGATCGGGGACATCTGCGCGGAGGCCGACGAAGCGCTCGCGAACGGCGCGAACATCCTCATCCTCTCCGACCGCGCCGCAGGGCCCGAGCGCGTTCCGGTCCCATCGCTGCTCGCGACCGCGGCCGTGCACCACCATCTCGTGCGCGAGGGAACGCGCCTGCAGACCGGCATCGTCGTCGAGTCGGGCGAGCCACGGAGCGTGCACTCGATCGCCGTGCTCGTCGGCTACGGCGCCGCCGCGGTCAACCCGTATCTCATGCTCGAGATGCTGCCCGACGACGAGTCGCGCGCACGCGCGGTGAAAGGCATCGGCAAGGGCCTGCTCAAGGTGATGTCGAAGATGGGAATCTCGACGATCCCCTCGTATTGCGGCGCGCAGATCTTCGAGGCGATCGGGCTCGCGCCGGACCTCGTCGAGCGCTACTTCACCTCGACGCCGTCGCGTATCGGCGGCATCGGACTGCGCGAGCTGGCCGAAGGATCGCTCGCACGCCATGCGCGCGCGTATCCCGGAAGCGGCGACGACCTCCTTCCCGTCGTCGGCCTGTTCGCGTGGCGCCGCGACGGAGAGCACCACCAGTGGAACCCGGAGACGATCTCCCTGCTCCAGCACGCCGTGCGCTCCGGGAAGGCGGAGACGTACGAGCAGTACTCGCGCATCGCGAACGGCGAGTCGGCGCGCCGCTCGACGTTGCGCGGGCTCATGCGGTTCCGCTTCCCCGACGAGGGCATCCCGCTCGACGACGTCGAGCCGGCAGCCGAGATCGTCAAGCGCTTCTCCACCGGCGCGATGTCGCTCGGCTCGATCTCGCGCGAGGCGCACGAGACGCTGGCGGTGGCGATGAACCGCATCGGCGGGCGCTCGAACACGGGCGAGGGCGGCGAGGATCCCGTGCGCTTCGGCGACGAGCGCCGCTCGAAGATCAAGCAGGTCGCCTCCGGACGCTTCGGCGTGAACGCGCGCTACCTCGCGAACGCCGACGAGCTGCAGATCAAGATGGCGCAGGGCGCGAAGCCGGGCGAGGGCGGCCAGCTCCCCGGCCACAAGGTCGACGGCTACATCGCATCCGTGCGGATGACGACGCCCGGCGTTGGCCTCATCTCGCCGCCGCCGCACCACGACATCTACTCGATCGAGGACCTGAAGCAGCTCATCTACGACCTGCGCTGCGCGAACCCGAACGCGCGCATCTCGGTGAAGCTCGTCGCCGAGGTCGGCGTCGGCACCGTCGCCGCCGGCGTCGCGAAGGCCGGCGCGGACCACGTCCTCATCTCCGGCCACGACGGCGGCACGGGCGCGTCGCCGGTGTCGTCCATCCTGCACGCAGGCGTGCCGTGGGAGATCGGGCTCGCCGAGACGCAGCAGACGCTCGTGCGGAACGACCTGCGCTCGCGCATCTGGGTGCAGACCGACGGACAGATCAAGACGGGACGCGACGTCGTCATCGCGGCGCTGCTCGGCGCCGACGAGATGGGATTCGCGACCGCGCCGCTCATCGCCTCGGGCTGCGTGATGATGCGCGCCTGCCATCTGAACACGTGCCCGGTCGGCATCGCGACGCAGGATCCCGTCCTGCGCGAGCGGTTCGCCGGAAAGCCCGAGCACGTCGTGAACTTCTTCTTCTTCGTCGCGGAAGAGGCGCGCGCGCTGATGGCGCAGCTCGGCATCGCGCGCTTCGAGGATCTCGTCGGCCGCGTCGACCTGCTCGACGCCGACGAAGCGCTCACACACTGGCGCGAGCGCGGCGTCGATCTCTCCAACGTCCTCGCCGCCGCCGAGGGCGCACCGCTTCGGCGCACGCAAGCGCAGGCGCCCGCGCTCGACGATGCGCTCGACTGGTCGTTGCTCGACCTCGACGAGGGCGAGTTCCCGATCCGGAACGTGAACCGGACCGTCGGCGGCCTGCTCTCGCATCACGCCGTGACGAGCGTCGAGCGGCGGCCGCAGCGCTTCCTGTTCCGCGGCTCGGCAGGACAGTCGTTCGGCGCATGGCTCGCCGAGGGCATCGAGTTGACGCTCGTCGGCGACGCGAACGATTACGTCGGCAAGGGCCTCTCCGGCGGCGTGCTAGCGCTGCGGCCCCCCGAGTCGGCGGGCTTCCGCGCCGAGGAGAACGTCATCGCCGGCAACACGATCCTGTACGGCGCGACGAGCGGCCGTGCGTTCTTCCGCGGTCTCGTCGGCGAGCGCTTCGCCGTGCGCAACTCGGGCGCGTTCTCGGTCGTCGAGGGTGTGGGCGACCACGGCTGCGAGTACATGACCGGCGGAATCGTCGTCGTCCTCGGGCCGACCGGGCGCAACTTCGCAGCCGGGATGAGCGGTGGCATCGCGTACGTCCTCGACCGGGACGGCACGTTCGCGGAGCGCTGCAACAAGGAGATGGTCGCGCTCGAGGAGCTCGAGCCGGAGGATGCGCGCGTCGTACGCGCCCTCGTGGACGAGCATCGCGAGCGAACCGGATCGACCGTCGAGGTCGACTTCGACGACTTCGTGAAGGTGATGCCGCACGAGTTCCGCCGCGCGCTCGCCGACGGTGCCATGTCGACGGGTGGCGACGGCTTCTTCACGCGCGAGACCGAGGAGGCGGCAGCCTGATGGGCGAGCTCGGCGCCTTCCTCAAGATCGGCCGCGCCGAAACGCCGGAGCGCGCGCCTGGCGAGCGCGTCGGCGACCACCGCGAGTTCGTCCGCACGCTCCCACTCGTCGAGCTGCGCGAGCAGGGCGCGCGCTGCATGGAGTGCGGCGTGCCGTTCTGCCACAGCGGCTGCCCGCTCGGGAACCTCATCCCGGACTGGAACGACCTCGTGTACCGCGATCGCTTCGGCGAGGCGCTCGACCAGCTGCACCGCACGAACAACTTCCCCGAGTTCACGGGCCGCTTGTGCCCCGCGCCGTGCGAAGCGGCGTGCGTGCTCGAGATCGACGAGGGCAACGCGGTGACGATCAAGCAGATCGAGCGCGCGATCGTCGACCGCGGCTGGGACGAGGGCTGGATCGTGCCGCGGCCGCCGGCACGGCGGACCGGTAAGACGGTCGCGGTCGTCGGCTCGGGGCCGGCGGGCCTCGCCGCCGCGCAGCAGCTGAACCGCACCGGGCATCTCGTCACCGTCTTCGAGCGCGACGAGACGGGCGGCGGTCTCCTCCGCTTCGGCGTCCCCGACTTCAAGATCGAGAAGACGGTCGTCGAGCGGCGGCTGCAGCAGCTCCGCGACGAGGGCGTCGAGTTCCGCTTCGGCACCGACGTCGCGGGCCCGCTGGCGGGCTTCGACGCGACCGTGCTCGCGACCGGCTCACGCGTGCCGCGCGACCTCCCCGTGCCCGGCCGCGAGCTCGGCGGCGTGCACTTCGCAATGGAGTACCTGTACGGCCGCAACCGCGCAGTCGCGGGTACCGCCGAACCGGCGATCAGCGCGGCGGGTCGGCACGTGATCGTCATCGGAGGCGGCGACACGGGCGCCGACTGCGTCGCGAGCGCGCACCGCGAGGGCGCCGCGTCGGTCACGCAGATCGAGCTCCTCGGCGAGCCGCCGGAGCGGCGGCCGGACGACCTGACGCCGTGGCCCTTGTGGCCGATGAAGCTGCGCACGTCCTATGCGCTCAAGGAGGGCGGCGACCGGAGCTTCGCCGTCTCCACGACCGGTCTGACCGGGAACGGCAGCGTGCAGCAGATCCACTGGCTGCGGAACACTGGCGCCCCGCCGTTCGAGCCGGTGCCGGACACCGATGAGTCGCATCCCGCGCAGCTCGTGCTGCTCGCGATGGGCTTCGTCGGCCCCGAGCCCGAGCTACTCGACGCGCTCGGCGTCGGGCGCGACGCGCGCGGCAACGTCGACGCCGCGGAGTTCGCGACCTCGGTGCCGGGCGTGTTCGCCGCGGGCGACGCGCGACGCGGCCAATCGCTGATCGTGTGGGCGATCGACGAGGGCCGCCGCTGCGCGAAAGCGGTGGACGACTACCTCCAGTAGGGTCCCGCCATGCCGAAGACGCTCGGCTTCGTCGGGCTCGGGAACATGGGCGGCAACATGGCGGCGCGCTTCATGGCGGCCGGCTACACGGTCTACGGCGAGTCGCGGACGAAGGCGAACGCGCAGCATCTGATCGACGCGGGCCTGCGGTGGCGCGACACGCCGAGCGAGGTCGCCGAGTCGAGCGACGTCGTGTTCACGTCGCTCCCCGACGACGATGCTCTCAGGGACGCCTCCGAAAGCCTGCTCGCCGGCCTCACCGCCGGGAAGGTGTGGATCGACGTGAGCACCGTCAGCCCGAGCGTCAGCCGCGAGCTCGCAGAGAAGGCGCGTGAGCGGGGCGCCGCGATGCTCGACGCGCCGGTGTCGGGGAGCGTGCCGCAGGTGCAATCGGGAGCGCTGACGATCATGGTCGGCGGTGACGAGGACGCCTATCGCGAGGTCGAGCCGGTCCTCCGCGAGCTCGGGACGCCGACGCGCATCGGCGACAACGGTCACGGGCTCGCACTCAAGCTCGCGATCAACATCAGTCTCGCGGTGCAGATGCTCGCCTTCTCCGAAGGCCTGCTCCTGGCCGAGCGCGACGGCGTCGACAGGAAGCTCGCCGCCGACGTCATCACCTCGAGTCAGCTCGGATCGCCCATGTTGAAGCTCCGAGAGCCACTCGTTCTCGACCTTCCGGAGGAAGCGTGGTTCAGCGTCGGACTGATGCAGAAGGACATTCGATTGGCCGAGGCGCTGGCGAAGGATCTCGGCGTCCCGGCACCGACGGCGGCCGTCGCCGACGAATGGCTCAGCCGTGCGGGCGACCTCGGGTACGAGAACCGTGACATCGCGGCGCTTTACCGCGCACTCGCCGAGAGCTAGCCGAAGTCCACGTCCTTCGTCTCGACGGTCCCGGCGGTCCGGCCCGGAGCAGTCTGCTCCGTCCAGTACATGTTCGTGTGCGCGATGACGAGCGCGGGCGGCGGCGCGCCCCACGCGGAGAGATCCTCGGTCGTGTGCGCGTCCTTGACGAGCAACGCGTCGTAGCCGCGTGCGAGCGCACCGTGCAGTGTCGAGCGGATGCACATGTCCGTCTGCGCGCCGGCGACGACGAGCCGGCCGACGCCGAGGTCGGACAGCAACGACTCGAGGGCCGTGTCCTCGAACGAGTCGCCGTAGCGCTTCTGGACGACCGGCTCCGACTCGTCGGGTGACAGCTCCGGGACGATCTGCCAGGCCTCGTTTCCTTGAACGAGCCCGTCGTCGTTGTGCTGCACCCAGACGACGGGAACATCCGCTTCCCGCGCCTTGTCGACGAGGCAGCCGATGTTCGCGACGATCGTGTCGCGCTCATGCGCGCCGGCGACGACGCCGTTCTGCACGTCGACGACGATCAGCGCGGTGTTCGGACGATTCTCCAGGGTCGTCACACCCCGGAAGATATCGAGCTAGGTGTCGCGCCGGACGAGCAGCACTGCCGCAACCGCGATGGCGAATGCGACGTAGCCGAGCGACACCGCGAGACCGCCGACCGGCGACAGGCTGTGGTTCCCGTGCGTCAGCTGGAAGATCGAGCGGAAGGCGCTGTTCGGGATCCACGGGTTGATCGCGTTCTGCCAGCTCGTCGGGAAGACGTTGAGGAGCGGCGGGATGACGAAGAAGATCGCGACGAGCCCGGCGATGCCGCCCGCCGTGTTGCGCACGATCGCGCCGAGCGCCATGGCGAAGACACCGAAGAGCGTGAGGTAGAGCGCGCCGCCGACGACCGAGCGGAAGATGCCGTTCGCCGACAGCGAGGTCTGGAGCTGCGGGATGTTGTGCAGGATCGACTGGCTGACCCAGAACGCGAGCAGCACGGACGGCAGCGCGAGCACGAACGAGACGACCGCGAAGACGATGATCTTCGCCCAGAGCACCGGCAGGCGCTTCGGCACGGCGGTGAAGCTCGCGCGGATCATTCCAGTCGAGTACTCGCCGGTGATGACGAGGACGCCGAGGACGCCGATCGCGAGCTGCGACAGGTTGACCCCTGCGAGCGCGATGTCGAGCGGATGCCTGTTGGCCCGGTCGTGCAGGCTCATGTGGGCCCAGTGCGACGAGGTCACCGCCGCGAAGACCGCTGGGAGGCCGATCGTGAGGATGACCGCGACGACGAGCGACCACCGCGTGGAACGCAGCGAATGGAGCTTCGTCCACTCGGAGAGGATCACGCGCATCTGCGTGACGCGCCCCGCGAAACCGAGCGGCGGGATGATGGGCTTGGCGACGGCGTTCACGCTGCGACCTCGGCCACATCGGCCCTGAACTCGACGTCGTCGCGGGTCAGCTCCATGAACGCTTCCTCGAGCGACGCCTGCTCGAGCATGAGCTCGTGCAGGACGATGCCGTTCGCAGAGGCGATCTCGCCGACCTTCTCGGTCGTCGTCCCGCTGATCTCGAGCACGGTCGGCTCCTCGCTCGTCACCGTGATGTCCGGGCCGAGCACGAGCTCGCGCAGCTTCGTCGCCTGCGGGGAGCGGACGCGTACGACCGCGCCCGAGGCGCGGCGCACGAACTCGTCCACGCTCGTGTCGGCGATGAGCCTCCCGCGGCCGATGACGATGAGGTGGTCGGCGGTGACCGCCATCTCGCTCATCAGGTGCGAGGAGACGAAGACGGCGCGGCCCTCGGCCGCGAGCGTCTTCAAGAGATTGCGGATCCAGTGGATGCCCTCGGGATCGAGGCCGTTCACCGGCTCGTCGAGAAGCAGCGTGTGCGGGTCGCCGAGGAGCGCGGTGGCGATGCCGAGCCGCTGCCCCATGCCGAGCGAGAACTTGCCGGCGCGCTTGCGCGCGACATCGTGCAATCCGACGAGGTCGATCAGCTCCTCGACGCGCTTGCGTCCGATCCCGTGCGTCTGCGCGAGTGCGAGGAGGTGGTAGTACGCCGATCGTCCGGTGTGCACCGAGCGCGCCTCGAGCAGGGCGCCGACTTCGTGCAGCGGCGCCTTGTGGTCGCGGTAATGCTTGCCGTTGACCGTGACATCGCCTCCGGTGGCGCGGTCGAGATCGAGGATGAGGCGCATCGTCGTCGACTTGCCCGACCCGTTCGGGCCGAGGAAGCCGGTGACGACGCCGGGCTGGACGGTGAAGGTGAGGCCGTCCACGGCGCGCTTGTCGCCGTAGTCCTTGGTCAGTCCCTTTGCCTCGATCATCGTCCTGAAGGTAGCCGCGCTTCCCTCCCACATGGGGACGAATTCGACTCATCCTTTCGGATGAGCTCATCCCGGTTGTTCCCGCTTCGCGAGAGCGCCCGCCGGCGAAGCCGCCGGGCTCTTACGGGTCGTCGGCGAAGGGACGTTCTGCGCGCGCGGTGGCGGCTACGCCGTCCCCGCACGCTAGTTCGGCCTCCGCTAACGCTTCGCGTTAGCTCCGGCCCGGGGTGGTCGAACTCGGCGCGGCGAACAAACTCTCGCCTTAAGGAAGCCTCGGTCCCCAGAGTGCGCCAAGGATCCCTGCCACTAACAGGAGCGCTGCGGCGCCGATCGCGAAGTCGACGGTCACCTCGCTCCGGCCCTGCACGCGGCCGAGGCTCGAACCGAGCTTCTTGTATGCGTCCGCAACTGCACCCGCGGTCTTTGCCGAATAGAACTTGCCGCCCGTCGCGTCGGCGATCGCATGCAACGTCTTCGGATCGGGCGCAAGCGCCTGCCGCAACCCTGGGCCGCCGCCGAACACGCCGCCGGTGAAGGCGCCGTTCGGGCCGAAGTTGAAGTTCGTGATCTTCCCGCCGAGCGTGCCGAGCGCGACGGTGTACACGGGGATCCCGGCCCGCTTCGCGATGTCCGCGCCTTGCAGCGGCTGCAGCAAGCCGCGGTTCTGATGTCCGTCGGAGAGGAACAGGATCGAAACGAGCGTGCTGGCCGGCCCCGGCGCGGCCACCGGGTGATACACGGCCAAGCCGCGCGCGCCCGAGATTCCGGCCGACGTGAGCCCGACCTTCACGGCGGCGGAGAGCGCGTCGCCGATCGCCGTCCCGCCGAAGCCGCCCTGGAAGATGTTCGCATCGTCGACCGCCTGTTGGACGAGGCGATGATCCGTCGTCGGCGGCGTCGCCTCCTCCGGCACGCCGGCGAAGAGGATCAGCCCCACCTTCACGCGCTTCGGCACCCGGTCGAGGAAGATGTGGATCGCCTGCTGCGCGGCTGCGAGCCGTGTCGGCTTCACGTCGTTCGCCTGCATCGACCCGGACACGTCGAGCACGAGCACGATCGTCGCGCGATCGCTCGCCACGAGTGCGTGCACACGCGGTCGTGCCGCCGCCACGCAGAGCGTCGTCACGGCGAGAAGGAAGATCGCAGGCGGAACGATTCGCCGCCATGATCTCGCGTCGGCGACGGACGCAAGCAGATCGACGTTCGTGTACCGCACGGCGTACCGCATGCGCCTGCGCTCCGACAGCACATACAGGCCGACGACGAGCGGCACGACGAGCAGCAGGACGAGCATGAGCGGGCTGCCGAAGGTCATGCGCAATCCATCTCGACCTGCACGATCGCCGTCAGACCCGGCAGCGCGCCGGCGCGGACGACGAGGTGGACGACGCCGTTCCGCACGCTCTGCGCGACGGCGACGCTCCGAACGATCGGAGCCGTGGGCGGCAGCGGCGTGTAGAACCCGACGGCGTGGCTCGCGCCGGTGAGCCGCTTCCCCGCGGGGCACCGTTCGACGAAGCGGTGCACGCCGGGCTCCACCGTCAGCTGCACGGCCGTCGCGGCGAGCGCGGGCGCAGGACGGTAAACGGTTGGAAAGCGCTGGCCGCTTCCGGACGCGGGCACGCAGCCGATGTGCGGCCGGAACGTCGCCGGCGCTCCGCGCGCGAGCAGGCGCCCGAAGAACTCGGCCGCGCGCGACGTCGTGATTCCCGGGTTGACCGGACTGCCGAGCGCGCCGCGGAACGTCACGTCGACGCCGCGGCGGCTGAGCTCGGCGTCGAGGCCGCCGACGACGAAGCGCTTCGGGCACGCGAGCTGGAACGAGACCTGTGCGCCCGCGTCCGCGACGACCCAGGGCCCGGCCACGGGGACGCAAACCTGCAGCCCTCGGCACTCGTTCGTCGCGCCGGCCGCGCCGGCGGCGGCGAGCGCGGCGACACACGTCGCGACGATGACCGCGGCGCGCTTCACAGCACCCGCCTGAAATGAAGGACGGAGAAGACGCCCCCGGCGAGCAGCAGCACGAGCGCACCGACGACGAACAGGTCGGTCACCTCGCGGTTCTCCGTTCGATGGCCGATGCGCGTCGCGAGATGCCGGTACACGGCCTCGAGCGTCTTCGCCGACCGGGCGCGGAAGAACTCGCCGCCGGTTCCGTGCGCGATGAGCTCGAGCGTCCCCGGGCTGGGCGGGACGCGGATCTGCGCGGTGTATCCGCCGGTGAGCTTGCGCGACACGACGCCGTTATTCGTTCCGATGAGGACCGCCGAGACGGGGACGTGCAGCGCCTTCGCCCGCTTCACCGCCTCCGCGGCCGAGATTCGTCCGCCGTCGGGCGCGCCGTCGGAGAGCACGAGCACCGACTCCGGTGGCACGACGCCGTCGACCGTCTTCTGCCGGCGGCCGAGCTGCGCCGAGAGCGCGACCGCGTCTCCGATCGCCGTGCCGTCCCCGGGCGAGAGGTCTGCGATTGCCTGCTCGACGAGCGAACGGTCGCGCGTCGGCGGCACTGCGACGTACGCGCGGCTCGCGAAGCCCACCACCGCGATCGAATACGTGTCCGGCACGCGTTGGAGGAACGCGGTCGCCGCTCGTTTCGCCGCGATCATGCGCGACGGCGCCACGTCGCGCGCCTGCATCGAGCGCGACATGTCCATCGCGAGGACGACCGTGGCCTCGTTCCGCGGGACGGTCACGTTCGCGTGCGGCCGCGCGAACCCGACGACGAGCGCGGCCAGCGCGACGAGGAAGAGCGCGGGTGCGACAAGCCGAAGCCGGCCGGGGGCGCGGTCGACGAGATTCGGGAGCAGCGCGAGATTCGTGAACGCGCTCGCGCCCCGGCGGCGGCGGCGTTCCTGCACGACCCACAGCCACGCGATCACCGGAACGAGGGCGAGCCCGACGAGCGCCAGGGGATCCTGGAAGCTCAACGGCGGCCCCCGCCAAGGAACGCTGCGAAGGGACGAAGCCAGTCGCCGCTCGTGGACAGGACGACGTGCGGCACGCCGAGCGCGGAGAGGACGCGCGCGACGCCGCTGCGCTCCTCGGCCGCCGCGTTGGCAAACCGCTCGCGGAGCGTCGCGCTGCGCGTGTCGACGCGGACCTGGCGCCCGGTCTCGGGGTCGACGAGCCAGATCTCGCCGACGTTCGGAAGCTCCTGTTCGCGCGGATCGCGGATCTCGATCGCGAGCACGTCGTGCCGCTCCAGGACGCGGAGCAGCGGTGTGCGCCAGTCCAGCGGGCCGCGGAAGTCGGAGACGATCGCGACGATGCCGCGCTGGCGCGCGATCGCGCCGACGCGCGTGAGCCCCGCGCCGAGCGAGGTCGCCCCGACTGCCGTCTGTTCCGGCTCGCGACCGAGCGCGCCGAGCAGCCCGAGCAGGCCGTGCCGTCCCTGCGTCGGGGGAATCGTCGTCGGGTCTGCGTCGCCGAACGTGGCGATTCCGAGCCTGTTCCCGCGCCGCGTCGCGATGTGCCCGAGCCCGAGCGCGACGCCGGCGGCCACGTCGGCCTTGCGCCGATCTCCCGTCCCGAACTCCATCGACGGCGACGTGTCGAGCACGAGCCACGTCACGAGCACCCGCTCGGCCAGCAGCACGCGGACGTGCGGCTCGCCCATCCGCGCGGTTACGTTCCACTCCATCAGCCGCACGTCGTCGCCGGGGACGTACGGCCGCACCTGCGCGAGCTCCGTGCCGGGGCCGTGGCGCGTGGAGCGAAAGTCGCCGGCGAGCATGCTCCCGAGCCGGCGGGCGACGTCGAGCTGGAGCGCGCGCAGCAGCTCCGGCGGCAGCGGACCGGGCCCCGGCCGCTCGGGCGTCCCCTCCCCGAGCAGCGGGCGCTGCGTCATGCCACCGGCGGCCGGGCCGGCTCGACTTCGGGCGCGGGAACCGACGCGAGCACGCCGTCGAGGATCGCATCGGCCGTGACGCCCTCGGCGAGGGCCTGGTAGCTGAGCACGATCCGGTGGCGGAACGCGTCCTTCGCCAGCGCGCGGACGTCCTCCACGGTCGCGTAGTCGCGGCCGCGCATGAGCGCGAGCGCGCGCGCTGCCTGCGTCACGCTGATGGGGCCGCGCGGGCTCGCTCCGTACGAGACGTATTCGCTCGGCTCGCGCGTCGCCGCCGCGAGCGCGACCGCGTAACTGACGAGCGCAGGATCGACGTAGATGTCGAAGACCGACTTCTGCAGCGCGCGGAGATCGTCGATGCTCAGCATCTCGCGCAGCTGCGGCGGCGCCGAGAGCTGGCGCTGCACGACGGTCAACTCCTCGTCGTGCTCGGGGTAGTCGATGAGGATCTTCAGCATGAACCGGTCGATCTGCGCCTCGGGCAGCGGATATGTGCCCTCCGACTCGATCGGGTTCTGCGTGGCGAGGACGAGGAACGGATCGGGCACGGGATACGACGTGTGCGCGATCGTCACCTGACGCTCCTGCATCACTTCCAGGAGCGCGCTCTGCACTTTCGCGGGCGCGCGGTTGATCTCGTCCGCGAGCAGGAAGTTGCAGAACACGGGGCCGAGCTCCGTGTCGAAGCTTCCCTTGTCCGGCCGGTACACGCGCGTGCCGACGAGGTCGGCGGGCACGAGGTCGGGCGTGAACTGGATGCGCGCGAACGAGCCGCCGAGGACGGCAGCCGTCGTCTTGATCGTCAGCGTCTTCGCCAGCCCCGGCACGCCCTCGATGAGCAGATGCCCTTGCGCAAGCAGGCACACGAGCACGCGCTCGAGCATCGCGTCCTGGCCTGCGATCACCTTGCGGATCTCGAAGAGCGCCTGCTCCAACCGGTCCTCGGCCACGGTCCTCCTCCTACGTTCGCTGGTGAGATTCAGATTCTCCCAGTCGGAGGCACCCTGCAACCTAAAAGAGGCCTAAGACTCCGAAGGCTCGACCGTGACGCCGCCGTCGTCGGTGCGTACCGTCCAGCGCTGGTCGAAGGCGCGTACGCCGTCGAGCACGAGCCCATCCGCCCACTCCGGCAGCTCGACGGCGTCGGACCGGAGCGCGCCCGCGGCTCGGTCCGGTACGAGGCCGAGCACGATCTGGAGGAGGAGGATGGGCGTCGCCGCCGCCCACGCCTGCGGCGACGACGCCGTCGGGTACACCACCGGGAACCGCGTGCGATGGCGCGGGAAGCCGGCGAAGACCTCGGGCAAGCGGTAATCGAAATGCGCGGCCGCCTCGATCATCGTGTGCAGGATGCGCGCGGCATCGGCGGCGCGCCCACTGCGCGCGAGCCCCCAGGCGACGAGCGAATTGTCGTGCGGCCACACGGTGCCGTTGTGGTAGACGAGCGGGTTGTAAGCGCCTTCGCCGGTCGCCATCGTGCGGACGCCCCACCCCGACCACAGCTGCTCGCCGACGAGCGCGTCGGCAACCGCGTCGCGCCGCACGTCCGGGACGATGCCACTCCACAGCAGATGCCCGATGTTCGAGCCGAGCGACTCGATCTGGCGCTTCTCGCGGTCGAGGCCGAGCGC
>DASYFU010000163.1:0-1519 GCA_036498225.1 Gaiellaceae bacterium
TGGCGGCCGACGTTCGCGATCAGCGCGACCGCGACGAGCGAGACGATCAGCGAGCTGCCGCCGAACGAGATGAACGGGAGCGGCACGCCGGTCACGGGCCACGAGCCGCTGACGACGCCGATGTTGATGAAGGCCTGGATCACGATCAGGAACGTGCAGCCGAGCGCGAGCAGCATCCCGAAGCGGTCGGGCGCCTTGATCGCGAGCATGATCGCGCGGATCGCGAACGTCGTGAAGAGCGCGACGACGACGAGCCCGCCGAGCAGCCCGAGCTCCTCGCCGAGCACGGCGAAGATGAAGTCGTTGTGCGCCTCGGGCAGATACGAGAACTTCTGGCGCGAGGCGCCGAGGCCGACGCCGAGGATCCCGCCGCTGCCGAGCGCCAGCAGCGACTGCACGATGTGGAAACCGGTGTTCTGTGCGTCCTTCCACGGGTTGAGGAACGCGAAGATCCGTGCGCGCTTGTAGGCCGACGAGCCGATCGCGACCATCACGCCGGGGAGGAGGGCGAGGACGACGAGGACGAGGTGCTCGATCCGCGCGCCGGCGGTGAACAGCATCGCGAACGCGGTGAAGATCATCAGCGACGCCGTCCCCATGTCGGGCTCGATGAAGACCGGGAGCGCGAGCAGCAGCGCCACCCCGAACGCCGGCGCGACGCCTTTCATCAGCGAACGGATCCCTTCGCCGAGCTGCGAGAGCTTCGCCGCGAGGAACAGCACCAGCGCCAGCTTTGCAAACTCCGAAGGCTGAAACGAGATCGAGCCGGCACCGAGCCAGCGGCGCGAGCCGCCGGAGGCGTAGCCGACATGCGGGATCACCGTCACGATGAGGAGGACGAAGGTGATGGCGACCAAGCCCGGCGCGAGTTTCTTGAGCTTCGGGTAGTCGACGCGATAGGCGGCATACGCCACGATCAAACCGACGACGAGATAGACGAGCTGGTGCTTCAGAAAGTATGCGGCGTCGTGCATCTCGGTGTACGCGATCACGCTCGATGCGCTGAACACCATCACGAGCCCGATCGTCACCAAGAACGCGACCGAGCCGAGCAAAACCCAGTCCGGCGGGCGCAGCGAGACGTGACGGCGCGCCGCGCGCGCGCCGATCGGCTGCGTGCGCGCGTGCCCCGGGCGGAGCCGGCTAGCGTGCACCGGCGACGTCTCGGCTGTCTCGCACGGCGTCGGCGAAGAGCTGGCCGCGATGCTCGGCGGAGCGGAACATGTCGAACGACGCGCATCCCGGCGAGAGCAGCACGACGTCGCCGGGCGCGGCGAGCCGGCGCGCCGCCTCGACGGCCTCTTCCATCGAGCTCGCGCGCGTCACCGGCGCGCGCTTCACGACCCCTGCGATCTCGTCGGCCGCTTCGCCGATCAGCACGACGGCCTTCGCGCGCGAAGAGATGACCTTCCCCATCTCGGTGAAGTCGGTGCCCTTCGCTTTCCCGCCGGCAATCAACACGATCGGCCGCTCGAACGAGCGCATCGCGGCGATCACGGAGCCGGGATTCGTCGCCTTC
>DASYFU010000164.1:0-5306 GCA_036498225.1 Gaiellaceae bacterium
TGTACCCGGAGCTCCGCATCTCCTCGAACACGCTGCGGTAGTCGGTGCGGACGCCGGCCGCGAGCTCGAGCATAGCCTCGCGCCACCCCCAGAAGTCCCCGCCCTCGACGCGCCCGCGCAGCTCCCGCTGGAACGCATGACTGTGCGCATCGACGAAGCCGGGGATCTGGAAATCGCTTGCCATACGAGTGAGAATATGAAGCAGTGCGCCGCCTCCTCGCGGGGGGGCTCGTAATCGCATATCTCGCCGCTCCCGGTCTCGCCCGGGCCGGAACGGTGGCGATCTTCTACTACCCCTGGTACGGGACGCCGCTGCATGACGGCAGTTGGCTGCACTGGAATCAGAACGGGCACCAGCCGCCGGCGGACGTCTACTCGCGCTACTTCCCGGCGACCGGTCCGTACTCGAGCGCCGACCCGCGCATGGTCGATCGGCAGATGGGCGAGATCGCCGCCGCCGGCGTCAACGAGGTCGTCATCTCGTGGTGGGGCAGAGGATCGACCGAGGACCGTCTCTTGCCGCTCGTCCTCGGCGCCGTGAAGAAGAACCATCTGGAAGCCGCGATACACCTCGAGCCGTACGACGGACGGTCGCCGGCGACGGTGGCGCAGGATCTGCCGTACCTCGCGTCCCTGGGCATTCGCGACGTCTACGTCTACCACCCGCTCGACTTCGCGGCTGCCGACTGGTTGCCGGTGACCGCGCAGAAGCCGGCGGGGATGCGCCTGTTCGCCGGGACGGAGCTCGTCGGCTTCGCAGCCGCCGCCGGCTTCAACGGCTTCTACACGTACGACTTCGTCGACTACGGCGGCGCGAAGTTCGTCCGGCTGTGCGAGGAGGCGCACGCACGCGGGTTGCTGTGCGAACCGAGCGTGGGGCCCGGGTACAACGGCGTCCGCGCCGGCGAGCTCTCGATATCTCGCCCGCGCCGCGACGGCGCCACATACGACAACCTCTGGAAGGCCGCGATCGCCGCGCAACCCGACGGCATCACCATCACGAGCTTCAACGAGTGGGGAGAAGGGACGCAGATCGAGCCGGCCGCGGCGAAGCGTGGCTACCTCTCCTACAACGGCGCCTGGGGCCTCACGGGCGTGGCGGCCGAAACGGCGTACCTGACGCGTACGGCGTACTGGGCAGCCCGTTTCCATGGCCTGAAGTAGAAGCTCCGTACACTCTTTCGGGATGGCGACCCCCGCGATCCCTGCTCCCCTCGCGAAGCTTCCGAACGCGCTGACGCTCGCGCGGCTCGCCGCCATTCCCGTCTTCGTCGTGCTCATGGTGAAGGCCGGGGACGCGCACAGCTGGCCTGCCGGGATCCTCTTCGGCGCCGCGGGAGCGACCGATCAGATCGACGGGTTCCTCGCCCGGCTATGGCACGTCGAATCTCGCTTCGGAAAGATCGCCGATCCGCTCGCGGACCGGCTGATGATCGACGCCGCCGTCATCCTTCTCGTCGTCTACGGCCGCCTTCCGTGGGAAGGCCTCGTCGTCATCGCCGCGCGCGACCTGCTCCTGCTCGCCGGCTGGCGCGTGCTCGCGCCACGCGGCATCGAATTGGACGTGAACCTCCTCGGCAAGGCCGCGACGTGGCTGCTGTACGCCGCGATCGGCTTCCGCATCGTCACGCACGACGCAACCTCGTGGCCGCTGTGGCTCTTCTGGATCGGCCTTGGAGCCGCCGTCGCGGCCGCGCTGATGTACGTGCGCGAGGCACGGAGCGTGTTCAGCCGGTGAAGGCCGTCGTCATGGCGGGCGGCGAGGGCACGCGCCTCCGTCCGCTCACGTCGAACCAGCCGAAGCCGCTCGTGCCCATCGTCGGCAAGCCGTGCATGGAGCACATCATCGAGCTGCTCAAGCGGCACGGCTTCGAGGACGTGATCGTCACCGTCGCGTTCCTGCCGCAGGCGATCCGCAGCTATTTCGGAACGGGCGAGACGATCGGAATCGATCTCGCGTACTCCGTCGAGGAGTCGCCGGCGGGAACGGCGGGCTCCGTGCGGCTCGCCGCGGGCCGCCTCGACGACACGTTCCTCGTCATCTCCGGCGACGCACTTTGCGACGTCGACCTCGGCCGGCTCGTCGACTTCCATCGCGAGAAGCAGGCGTCGGTGACGATCGGATTGAAGTCGGTCGACAATCCGCTCGAGTTCGGCATCGTCGTCACCGACGAGGACGGGCGCGTCGAGCGCTTCCTCGAGAAGCCATCGTGGGGGCAGGTCTTCTCCGACACCATCAACACGGGCATCTACGTGCTCGAGCCGGAGGTGCTGAAGCACATCCCGACCGACCGGCCGTTCGACTTCTCGAAGGAGCTGTTCCCGCTGCTCCTCGAGATGGGGCGGCCGATCTACGGCTGCGTTCTCGACGGATACTGGCAGGACATCGGGAACCTCGACCAGTACCGCCAGGCGAACTTCGACGCGCTCGACGAGAAGGTCCACCTCGAGATCGGCGGCATCCGCCTGCGCGGGAACGTCTGGATGGGCGAGGGCGTCGACGTCCACGACCTCGACGCGATCGAAGGTCCTGCGTTCCTCGGCAACTACTGCCGCATCGCTCCGGAGGCAACCGTCGGTCCGTATTCCGTGCTGTCGACGAGCGTGACGCTGCGTGAGCGCGCGCGCACGACGCGGTCGATCGTCGACGCGTCGACGTACATCGGGCGGAGCGCGGTCGTCGAGGGGGCGATCATCGGACGGTCGTGCGACCTGCGCGCGCACGTGCGGGTCCACGAGGGCGTCGCGGTCGGCGACGAGGTCACGATCGGCGCCGAGAGCGTGATCATGCCGGGCGTCCGGATCTATCCGTACAAGGAGGTGGAGACCGGCGCGCACCTGTTCGAGAGCCTCATCTGGGAGTCGCGCGGCACCGCCCGCATCTTCGGCAAGGACGGCGTCTCCGGCCTCGTCAACGTCGACCTGACGCCCGACGTGGCAGTGCGTCTCGCAGCCGCGCTCGGTACGGCGCTGAAGCGTGGTGCGCGTGTCGTCGCCTCGCGCGAGGGGACGCCCGCCTGCCGGATGATCAAGCGCGCGATGATCTCCGGCCTGTCGTCGACCGGCGTGGACGTCGCCGACCTCCGTGTCATCCCGGCCGCGGTAGCGCGCCATCTCGTGAAGTCGGAGGGATACGACGCGGGCGTGCACGTCGGCGTGAGCGCCAGCGATCCGGAGGCGATCCGCATCCAGTTCTTCGAGCCGCCGGGCATCGAGATGAGCGTCGCGATGCAGAAGGAGGTCGAGAAGCACTTCACCCGCGGCGAGATCCGGCGCGTCGCCTCGACGGACGTCGGGCGCATCACGTATCCCGCCCGCGCGCGCGAGACGTATGCGAGCGATCTCCTGTCCACGCTCGACGCCGACGCGATCCGGTCGCGTGCATTTCGCATCGTCGTCGACTACGGCTTCTCGGCCGCGTCCTACGTCCTCCCGCTCGTGCTCGACCCGCTCGGCGTGGAGGTCGTGGCCGCGCACGCGTTCCCGAGCGACGGCACCGCCGACGCAGACAGCGCGCTCGCCACGTCGATCGGGCAGGCGAAGCGGCTCGTGACGGCGGTCGGAGCCGACCTCGGCGCGGTATTCGACCGGCCGGGGGAGCGCCTCTACCTCGTCGACGAGCAGGCGCGGGAGATCCCGGTCGATCTGACGCTGCTCCTCTACCTGCGCCTCCTCGGCTCGAACGGCCGGACCGGGCGGCTCGCCTTCCCCGTGACCGTGACGAGCCAGGTCGACCGGCTCGTCGAGGGGTCGGGCCTCGAGATCGTGCGCACGGCTGCGTCGCTGCAGGACCTGACGCGGGCGGCCGCCGAGCAGGGCGTCGTGTTCGGAGGCGCGGTCGGCGGCGGTTACGTCTTCCCCGAGTTCCTTCCGGGCTATGACGCGGTCGCGAGCCTCGTGAAGCTGCTCGAGCTGTTCGCCCCGGTCGACCGGCCGATCTCGGAGCTCGTCGCCGAGCTGCCGCGACCGACGCTCGTGCATCGGCAGCTCGCGTGCCCGTGGTCGTTGAAGGGTCTCGTCATGCGGGTGATGAACGAGCGCCTCGCCGGCCGGCACCTCGACCTAACCGACGGCATCAAGGTCTTCGACGAACGGGGCTGGGCCCAGGTCCTGCCCGATCCGGACGAGCCGGTCCTCCACCTGTATGCCGAGGGGGAGACGGTGGAGGCCTCGGAGTCGCTCATCGACGAGCTGCGCGGGATGGTGGACGAGATCGCGCAGGGAGAAGTAGCCGCGGCGCGAACGTGAGGTAAACTCTAAAGCTGAGCTTGACCCCTGCCGAGCGAAAGGCCCACGTGGAACTCCTGCCTGACCTTGCTTCGCTGACGGACGCGGATCTCAAGAAGATGATCCGCCAGCTCCAGGAGGAGGAGCGCGAGATCTCGTACCAGCGCCGGCTCCTGCACGGAAAGATCGACATCTTGCGCGCCGAGTACCAGGCTCGGCTGAAGGCGGCGGGCCCGGAGACGATCCTCAGCCAGGTCGACGTCGAGTCGCTGACCGAGATCCTCGCCGGCAAGGCTTCCCCGCAAGCCGAGTAGATGGCACACGTCTACTGCCCCGAGTGCGGCTTCCAGAACCAGGAGGCCGCGAACTACTGCTCCAAGTGCGGAGCGCTGCTGCATGCGCCCGAGCCGGCCGAGCAGACACAGACGTTCAGCCCCGAGGAGGTGGGGGATCTGGACGAGCTCTCCGACCTCGGTGTCGAAGGGCCGGCGCTCGTCGTTCGCTCCGGCGGTGGCCGCGCAGGAGAGACATTCATCCCGCAGGGTGAGCGCACGACGATCGGCCGCTCGCCCGACTGCCCGATCTTCCTCGACGACGTCACCGTCTCGCGCCGTCACGCGGTGCTCGTCGAGCGCGACGGCCGCTGGTTCGTCGAGGACCAGGGGAGCCTGAACGGGACATTCGTGAACCGCAGCCGCGTCGAGTCGGCTGAGCTGTCCGACGGTGACGAGCTGCAGATCGGCAAATACCGCATGACCTTCCTGTCGCGCTGATGGTCATGACGGCGCGCAGGCAGCGGCTGACGATCGGCGCCGTGTGCGATGCGCTGAAGGCCGAGTTCCCCGACGTCTCCATCTCGAAGATCCGCTACCTCGAGGGTGAGGGATTGCTCACGCCGAAGCGGACGGAGGGCGGCTACCGGCTCTTCACCGACGAGGACCTCGAGCGGCTGCGGACGATTCTGCGGCTGCAGCGCGACGAGTTCCTGCCGCTCCGGGTGATCCGCGAGGAGCTCGCGGCCGGCGCGGCGAAGGCGCGTCGCCGCCGAACGACCGCCGCGCTCGGGGACCACGAGGACG
>DASYFU010000165.1:0-1625 GCA_036498225.1 Gaiellaceae bacterium
TGGTCGAGCGGATCTTCTCCGCCTGCACCGATCCGCTCGAAGCGACCTACGTCGTGAAGATCATCACCGGCGAGCTGCGGATCGGGCTGCGCGAAGGGCTCGTCGTCGACGCGATAGCCCAGGCATTCGAACGCGATCCGCGCGCCGTTCGGCGGGCGGCGAGCGCCGCCGGCGACGTCGGCGCGGTCGCGCTGGCGGCGAAGCACGACACGCTCGACCAGGTCGAGATCGCATACCACGCGCCGGTCGCGTTCATGTTGGCCTCGCCGATCGCGTACGGCTCCGAGTACACGGAACTCGCCGCCGCGACGTGGCTGGTCGAAGACAAGTACGACGGGATCCGCGCGCAGGCGCACGTCACGCCCAACCGCGTCTCGCTGTTCTCGCGAACGCTCAACGACGTCGCCGCGTCGTATCCGGAGGTCGTCGAGGCGCTGCGTGCGCTGCCCGGCTCGTGCGTCCTCGACGGCGAGATCGTCGCCCACCGCGACGACCGCGTGCTGCCGTTCCGGCACCTACAGGCGCGGCTGCAGCGCAAGGAAGTCTCGCCGGAGCTGCTGCGCGAGGTCCCGGTTCGCTACGTCGTCTTCGACCTGTTGGCGCACGAGAACGAGTTTCTGCTCGATGCGCCGCTCGCCGATCGCCGCGCGAGGCTCGCCGAGCTGCTCGCCGGCGCCGGCGAGGCGATCGGGCTCGCGCCGTGGACGGCGCTCGAAGCGGGAGCCGGCGCCGAGGCGATCCACGATCGCTTCGAAGAGTCACGCACGCACGGACACGAAGGCCTCGTCTTCAAGCGCACCGACGCGCCGTACACGCCCGGCCGGCGCGGGAAGCAATGGCTCAAGCTCAAGCGCGAGCTTGGCACGCTCGACTGCGTCGTCGTCGCCGTCGAGCGCGGCCACGGCCGCCGCATCAATGTCCTCTCCGATTACACGTTCGCCGTCCGCGACGGCGACGAGCTGGCCGTGATCGGCAAAGCGTACAGCGGACTCACCGACGTCGAGATCGCCGAGATGACGGCCTGGTTCGAAGCACACCGTCTGCCGCCGGCGGCGGCCCGCGCCGCTTACGACCGCCTGGAGCTGAAGCGGCGCGAGACCGTGGTCGAACCGACGGTCGTCGTCGAGATCGCGTTCGACATCATCCAAAAGAGCGAGCTGCACAAGAGCGGGTTCGCGCTGCGCTTCCCGCGGATCGTGCGCATCCGCGACGACAAACCCGCCGAGGAGGCCGATACGCTCGCGCGGGTCGAGGAGATGTACGCGCAGATGCTGGCCCGCGAGGACGGGCGCTCCTAACGCCTGCGGCGTCCGCGCTCTGAGCGAATCCGCTCGATTCGGCCGTAGACATCGTCGATCCGCTCGCGCTCGCGCCGCGTGCGGTGCGCGCGGAGCCGGAGCGTGAGGACGAGGACGATCAGACCGACCGCCGTGCCCACGCAGACCAGGCGGACGGTTGTCGGCAGAGGGAGTAAGGCGCCCGCGGCGAGGATCGTCGCGAGGAGCGCGAGGAGGTTCTGCCAAGGGCGCATCGGCGGGGCGGTCATGCGGCGAACGGCTTGGCAACCACAGGGACCGAGCCCTCACCTGTGGTAACGTGAACTCCTGGTACGCGGAATGACCGCG
>DASYFU010000166.1:0-6369 GCA_036498225.1 Gaiellaceae bacterium
GCGGTCTTCGACTGCCCGAGCATGGTTGCCGCGTTCAGCGTCGGGCGCCACGGGCCGGCAAGCAGTTCCGCTGCGCGCAGGAAGATCGCAGCGCGGTCCTCCCACGGCGTGCGCGACCAGTCCTTCCACGCCTCGGCCGCGGCGCCGATCGCGCGCTCGACCTCGGGTTCGCCGCCGAGGTGCACCGTTGCGAGCACGTGCGAGCGCTTGTGCGGCTCGACCGACTCGAACGTCTTACCGGTTCGAACTTCCTCGCCGCCGATGACGAGCGGGATGTCGAGCTGCTGCGACTCCATCTCCTGGAGCCGCAGGCGGAGCGCCTCGCGCTCGGGCGTTCCCGGCGCGTAGCTGAGGACGGGCTCGTTGTGCGGCTCGGGGGCCCGGAAGATCGCGTGTGTGCTCATGGGTCGATTCTAGGATGGACTGGTGGCCCAGCAGCTGACCTACCACGTGGACGGCTGGGGGATGGGGGAGCTCGTCCTCTCGGACGGGCGCGTCGTGTGGCACGAGCTGCCGCGCGTGTCAGGCAGCGATTCCGGCGTCGGGCATCACTCTGTGATCGACCTCCTGCAGGCGTATTTCGCGGGCGAGGAGGTCGAGCTCGGCGAGGTTCCCGTCGACCTGGAGTACGACAGTCCGTTCTTCTCGCGCTGCGCCGAGGCGCTGCGCGCTGTTCCCCGCGGCGAGGTGGTCACCTACGGCGAGCTCGCGGCGCTCGCCGGCGCACCGGGCGCTGCGCGCGCCGCCGGCAGCTTCTGCGCACGCAACCGGCTCGGCCTCTTCGTTCCGTGCCATCGCGTCGTCGCCGCGAGTGACCTTGGTTCGTACGGATCGCTCGGCCTCGCCTACAAGCGCCGTCTACTGGAGCTCGAAGGTGCTCTCTGAGGATCTCCGCAACGAGCTCGCCGCGATAGCGCCGGAGTCGGACTGCGACCGGCTCGCGGAGCTCTCCGGTCTCTTCCACGTCGCCGGCAGCGTGCATCTGCGCGGGCGCGGCGAGGTCGCGCTCCATCTCGACCTCGTCAGCTCTGCGATCGCCCGCCGTGCGTTCGCCCTTCTGCGCGCGTTCGAGGTGGAGTCCGAGATCCGCACGTATCAGCAGCCCGCGTTCGAGCGCTCGACGCGGTATCAGCTCCACGTCGAGGGGACGACGCACGCGTACGAGACGCTTCACCGGGCCGGCGTCCTCGACGGCTCACATCGCCCCGTCGACCATCCGCCCGGCCGCGTCGTCGCCCGCCGCTGCTGTCGCCGCGCCTATCTGCGCGGCGCCCTGCTCGGAGCGGGATCGCTGAGCGGCCCGCGCGACCCGCACCTCGAGATCCGGACCGCGGAGATCGAAGGGGCGCGCTTCCTCGCCGATCTCGCCGCACGCGAGGGCGCCGAGCTGCACGTGCTGCAGCGGGCGCGGCACGCGATCGCCTACGCCAAGGGAACGGAGACGATCGCCGACGTGCTCGTCGCCGCCGGAGCGTCGGATGTCGTCCTCGTGCTCGAGGAGCGTTCGGTTGTCGCAGCGACGAGGTCGGATGCGAATCGTCTCGCGAACGCGGACCACGCCAACCTCGTGCGCACGGGTCGCGCGGCGCACGCGCAGCTCGAGGCTCTTCGGCAGCTCGATGTCGATGCTCTCCCGGACGACCTGCGCGAGCTCGCCGTTCTGCGGCTGCGGCATCCGACCGCCTCGATCGCCGACCTCGCACGGCGCTGCCGGCCGCCGGTGACGAAGGCGTCCGCGTACCGCCGGCTGCGGCGGCTGCAGGAGCTCGCCCGGTGAACCGAGCTTGCCGTCGCGACTTCGGTGAATGCTCCGGGAGGATGGCGTGAGACGGCGGGGACCGGGAAGCTCCGAGGACGACCCTCCCGGTCCAGTGCCACACCCGAGACCGTGGTGACAGACGGGGTCTGAATCCATCACCGGACGAGCGCGGACCCGCCGTTGCCGAGTATGACGACTAGCGGGAACGCGGACAACTGCGGGTACCCACCCACGGTGCCGCGGTCGACCCTCGTTAGACTCGAACGAGAAAACGACGACGGCGAAAGGCACGGACCTCATGGCGAAGATCAGGGTCGGGATCAACGGATTCGGCAGGATCGGCCGGAACTTCCTGCGCGCCCAGCTCGAGCGCGGCGGCGACTTCGAGATGGTGGCTGCCAACGACATCGGCGACACGAAGACGATGGCGCACCTGCTCAAGCACGACTCCGTGCTCGGGAACCTGAGCGTCCCGGTCGAGGCGGGCGACGGCTTCATCCGCGTCGACGGAAACGAGATCAAGCTGTCGAGCGAGCGTGACCCCGCGCAGCTGCCGTGGGAGGAGCTGGGCATCGACGTCGCGATCGAGTCCACCGGCTTCTTCACGAAGCGCGAGGACGCCGCGAAGCATCTCGAGGCGGGGGCGAAGAAGGTCGTCATCTCGGCTCCGGCGACCGATCCCGACCTGACGGTCGTCATCGGCGTCAACGACCGTGACTACGACCCCGAGAGGCACAACATCATCTCGAACGCGTCGTGCACGACGAACTGCGTCGCGCCGCTCGCAAAGGTGC
Organism: Gaiellaceae bacterium; assembly: GCA_036498225.1. Taxonomy (GTDB): domain Bacteria; phylum Actinomycetota; class Thermoleophilia; order Gaiellales; family Gaiellaceae; genus Palsa-739. The sequence continues at coordinate 2,554 of DASYFU010000166.1, forward strand.
TGCACGAGGCGTACACGATCGAGCGCGGGTTCATGACGACCATCCATGCCTACACGAACGACCAGCGAACGCTCGACCTGCCGCACCCCGACCTGCGGCGCGCACGTGCAGCTGCGATCAACCTCATCCCGACCTCGACGGGCGCCGCCAAGGCCATCGGCCTCGTCCTGCCCGACCTGAAGGGCAAGGTCGACGGGATGTCGATGCGTGCGCCCGTCCCTGTCGGCTCGATCGTCGACCTCGTCGTCGAGGTCGGGAGCGAAACGAGCGCGGACGCCGTCAACGAGCTGTTCCGGTCGAAGGCGGACACCGGCGACTTCGAGGGGATCCTCCAATACTCGGACGAGCCGCTCGTCTCGAGCGACATCGTGCACTCGTCGTACTCGTCGATCTTCGACAGCGACCTGACGATGGTGAACGGGAACCTCGTCAAGGTGTTCGGCTGGTACGACAACGAGTGGGGCTACAGCTGCCGCCTCGTCGACCTGGTCGCGAAGATCGCCCAGACGATGCCGGTCGTCGTCGCCGCGTAATGCGCATACCCCGGTCCGTGCGGGACGCCGACGTCGCCGGCAAGATCGTCCTGGTCCGCGCGGACCTGAACGTTCCGCTCGAGGACGGAGCCGTCGCCGACGACACACGCATCCGTGCGTCGCTGCCGACGCTCGAGCTGCTGCTCGAACACGATGCGTCGGAGCTCCATGTGTGCTCGCATCTCGGGCGGCCGAAGGGCGTCGACGACGCCTTCCGTATCGCGCCCGTCGCGCAGAGGCTGCGCGACCTGCTGCCGGACGAGCGCATCCACGTGCTCGAGAACACGCGCTTCAACCCGGGGGAGACGAAGAACGACGAAGGCTTCGCCCGCGAGCTCGCGAACGGCTGCGACGTCTACGTCGACGACGCATTCGGCTCTGCGCACCGCGCTCACTCGTCGACCGAAGGCGTTGCGCATCTCCTCCCGGCGTATGCAGGGCTGCTCCTCGTGGAGGAGCTGCGCAATCTCGGGAAGCTCCTCGGAGACGTGGAGCGCCCGTTCGTCATCGTCTCCGGCGGGGCGAAGGTGGACGACAAGGTCGGCGTGCTCCGGCATCTCGGCGGCCGCGCGGACACGGTGCTCGTCGGCGGGAAGATGGCCGAGCAGCTCCGCGTCGAGAACCCGCTCGACTTCGAGGTCGAGCTCCCGACCGACGTCATCGGCGCAGCCGCGTTCGAGGCGGATGCGGAGTCAGGGACGTTCGCCGTCGACGATCTTCCGGACGGCTGGCTCGGTCTCGACATCGGGCCTGCCACGCGCGCGGCATTCGCCGAGAAGCTCGCCGCTGCGAAGACGATCTTCTGGAACGGGCCGATGGGCGTGTTCGAGTGGCCACGGTTTGCCGAGGGCACGACGGCCGTCGCGGAGGCGGTGGCCGGCAACGTGGATGCGTTCACCGTCGTCGGCGGCGCCGACTCCGTGCGCGCACTCAACCAGCTCGGCCTCGCCGACCGCATCTCGTGGGTGTCGACCGGCGGCGGCGCGAGCCTCGAGCTGCTCGAGGGGAAAGAGCTCCCGGGCGTGGCGGTGATCCCTTCGTGATCGTCGCAGGCAACTGGAAGATGTTCTTCGGACCGGCGCCCGACGCTCTCGCCGGGCTCGACGCGATCGTCTGCCCGCCGTACACGCGACTCGCCGAGTGCGTGGCGGCCGGCCTGACGACGTACGCGCAGAACGTCCACTGGGAGGCCGAAGGCGCGTACACGGGGGAGATCTCGCCTGCGATGCTGCTGACGCTCGGCGTCCGCGGAGCGCTCGTCGGCCACTCCGAGCGGCGGCAGTACTTCGGGGAGACCGACGAGAGCGTCGGGCTGCGCACGCGCGGCGCGCTCGCGGCCGGGTTGCACGTGATCGCGTGCGTCGGCGAGACGCTCGAGCAGCGGCAGCAGGACGAGACGAAGGAGGTCCTCCGGCGCCAGCTCTCGGTGCTCGAGCCGCATCCGCACCTCGTGCTCGCATACGAGCCCGTGTGGGCGATCGGGTCGGGTCTGACCGCGACGCCGGAAATGGCAGAGGACGCGCACGAGTTCATCAAGTCGCTCCTCGACGCGCCCGTGCTGTACGGCGGATCCGTGAAGCCCGACAACGCTGCGGCGCTGCTCGCGCAGCCCGCCGTCGACGGCGCGCTCGTCGGCGGCGCCTCGCTCGACGTCGAGTCCTTCAAGGCGATATGCGCAGCGGCAGCACGTATCCCCTCGTAGTCCTCGTCGTCCTCGACGGTTGGGGTTGTGCGCCACCCGGTCCCGGGAACGCCATCACGCTTGCGCGCACGCCGAACTTCGACCGGCTGTGGGCGGAGTGTCCGCACACGATGTTGAAGGCATCCGGCGAAGCCGTCGGCCTTCCGCCGGGCCAGATGGGGAACTCCGAAGTCGGACACCTCACGATCGGTTCGGGCCGCATCCTCTTCCAGGACCTCATGCGCGTGAACAAGGCGATCGAGACCGGGGCGCTGTTCGAGAACGAGGTGCTGCGCTCGGCGTTCGAGCGCGGGGAGAACGTCCATCTCCTCGGCCTCGTCTCGCGCGGCGGCGTGCACTCGCACATCGACCACCTGAAGGCGCTCATGGCATTCGCGCCCGAGAAGACCTGGATCCATGCGTTCACGGACGGCCGCGACGTCTCGCCGCACTCCGCCGTGCACGATCTCTCCGAGCTGCCCGTCGACCGCATCGCCACGGTCGCAGGCAGGTACTACGCGATGGACCGCGACCAGCGCTGGGAGAGGACGCAGCTGGCGGTCGACGCGATCGCGTACGGCAACGGTGTGCATGACGCGTCTCCACGGCACGCCGTCGAGCAGAGCTACGAGGCCGGGATCACCGACGAGTTCATCCTTCCGGTCGTCATCGACGGGCGCCCGCGTCTCGACCCTGCACGCGACACCGCGATCTTCTTCAACTTCCGGCCCGACCGGGCGCGCCAGCTGTCGGAGAAGCTCGGCGAGCTCGGTGTCGACCTGACGACGATGACGCACTACCGCGACGACTTCGACTTTCCGATCGTGCTTCCCGAGCAAACGGTCGAGGAGGTCCTCGGTGAGGTGCTCGCGCAGCACGGCGTCCGGCAGTTGCATGCCGCCGAGACCGAGAAGTACGCACACGTGACCTACTTCTTCGACGGAGGCCGCGAGCAGAAGTTTCCCGGCGAGGTGCGCCTGCTCGTCCCGTCGCCCCGCGACGTCGCCAGCTATGACCAGAAGCCGTCGATGTCGGCCGTCGAGCTCACCGACCGGTTCGTCGCGGAGATCGGCAACGGCTACGCGTTCGCCGTCATCAACTTCGCGAACCCGGACATGGTCGGGCATACCGGCGTGATCCCGGCGGTCGTCGAGGCGGTCGAAACGACCGACGCCTGCCTCGGCCGGGTCGTCGCGGAGGTCGGTCGGCTCGGCGGGATCTGCCTCGTGACGGCCGACCACGGCAACGCCGAGAAGCTCCTCGAGCACGATGGCGTGAGCCCGCATACGGCCCATACGACGAACCTCGTCCCGCTCGTCGTCACCGCTCCAGGGCTGACGCTCCGGGAGGGAGAGCTCTCCGATCTAGCGCCCACCGCTCTGGCCCTTCTGGGCTTCCAAAAGCCCGAACAAATGTCCGGCCAAAATGTGGTCGCCAACAGCCCATAAGGGGGCTATCATGAGCCCCCTTGTCGCTGCCCCAGCCTGATCCTGGCGTCCTGCGGAAGGCGCAGCGGGGTGATGAACGCGCCTTCTCGATCATCGTGCGCGCGTATCAAGTGCCGGTGTTCAACTACGTGCTCAGGCTGGTCGGCGACCGGGC
>DASYFU010000167.1:0-2504 GCA_036498225.1 Gaiellaceae bacterium
CAGTCGAGATCGACGGCGATCTCGTCCGTGTCGGCGCGGGCGCCGCGAACGCCGTCGTCCTCCATCGGGTGCGTGAGGCCGGCCTGGGCGGCTTCGAGTTCGCGTGCGCGATCCCGGGGACGATCGGCGGCGGCATCTGGATGAACGGCGGCGCATACGGCGGCGACTTCGCGCGCGTGCTCGTCCGGGCGCTCGTCGCGACCGCCGACGGGACGGGCTGGCTCACGCCGGCCGAGCTCGGGCTGTCCTACCGGCACTCGAACCTCGAGCACGGCCAGGTCGTCCTCGAGGCGGAGCTTCGCCTCGAGCCGCGGCCCCCGGACGAGATCAAGGCGACGGTGCGCGAGCTCAACGCGCGAAGGAAGGAGGCGCAGCCGACGAACAAGCGGACGTTCGGGAGCGTCTTCAAGAACCCGGAGCACGAGCTGAGCGCTGGGCGGATGCTCGAGGCATGCGGGCTCAAGGGCTACCGCATAGGCGGCGCGCAGGTCTCCCCGAAGCACGCGAACTTCATCGAGAACGCGGGCGGCGCGCGAACCGAGGACGCGCTCGCGCTCATGGCCGAGGCTCGCCGTCGGGCGCGCGAGCAGTACGGGGTCGAGCTCGTGCACGAGGTCGAGCTCCTCGGCCCGATCAACGTGACGTAGGAGCGGCGCGCCGCACGGCGAACGAGACCGGGTGGCCGCAAGGCGGCGTTTGCTTGCCATCGCGATCGCCCTACCGGTGCTAGCCGTGGGCGCGTACTTCGCTGCGCGCGAGACGTCGACGTTCGCCGTGCGGACGATCTCCGTCTTCGGCGGGACGCCCGCGCTGGACGCACAGGTGCGCGGCGCGCTCGAGCCGTTCTTGGGCACGAGCCTGCTCGCGCTGAACGGGGGAGCGCTCGAGCGGCGCGCGGACGCCTTGCCGGCTGTCGTGTCGACGAGCTACGACCGGGCCTTCCCGCACACGTTGCGTGTGCGCATCGTTCCGGAGGTTCCGGTGGCCGTCCTCCATCGCGGGAAGGAGACCTGGCTCGTGTCCGGGCGGGGGAGGACGATCGCGCAGATCAAGGCCGACACGCGCCTCGACCTCCCGCGCATCTGGGTGCCGACGGCAGCGCAGGTCGCAGCGGGAGCGTTCCTCGCGCCGGACCAAGGCGGGACGGCGGCGCGTGCCCTCGCGCTCGCCGCCGGGTTCCCGGCGCGCGTCACCACGGTGACGTTCGCGCACGACGAGCTGACGATGAACCTCGGCCTCGGTGTCGAGCTCAGGCTCGGCGAGCCGGTCGACGTCCGGCTCAAGCTCGCTATCGCGCGGCGCGCGCTGCCGCTGCTGCCGCCGGGATCGACGTACCTCGACGTCGCCGTTCCGCAGCGGCCCGTCGCGGGCTCCAACTCTCAAGTCTCTACTTCAGCTTCAGCCTTGTCGGGCTGAGCCCCAATTGACAGCAGGGTTTTCCACAACTACCCTCCGCCGCGAAGTCCCTGCTTCTGCCCCGTATCTCCAGTAAAGGTTCAGGTGTCGGCCCCATGAGCATGCGCGACCAGTCCGGCAACTACCTCGCCGTCATCAAGGTCGTCGGTGTGGGCGGCGGCGGCACGAACGCCGTCAACCGCATGGTCGACGCGGGCCTCACCGGCGTCGAGTTCGTGGCCGTCAACACCGACGCGCAGGCGCTGATGATGTGCGACGCCGATCACAAGATCCACATCGGCTCGAAGGCGACGCGCGGCCTCGGTGCGGGTGCTGATCCGGCCGTCGGGCTCGCCGCCGCGCAGGAGAGCCGCGACGAGCTGAAGGAGGCGCTCAAGGGCGCGGACATGGTCTTCGTCACCGCGGGCGAGGGCGGTGGCACCGGCACGGGCGGCGCGCCCGTCGTCGCCGAGCTCGCGCGCGAGCTCGAGGCGCTGACGGTCGGTGTCGTCACGAAGCCGTTCGTCTTCGAGGGGCGCAAGCGCTCGCAGCAGGCGGAGCTCGGCATCCAGAACCTCCGCGACCGGGTGGACACGCTGATCGTGATCGAGAACGACCGGCTCCTCCAGGTGGTCGAGAAGCGGACGTCGGTCGTCGAGGCGTTCCGCATGGCCGATGACGTCCTCCGTCAGGGCGTTCAGGGAATCACCGATCTGATCACCGTCCCCGGGCTCGTGAATCTGGACTTCGCCGACGTGCGCACGATCATGCGCGACGCCGGTTCGGCGCTCATGGGTATCGGGATCGCCTCCGGCGAGAACCGCGCGGCCGAGGCTGCGCGCGCGGCGGTGTCTTCGCCGCTGCTCGAGACGTCGATCGAGGGCGCGACCGGGATCCTCCTCAACATCACCGGCGGGCCGGACATCGGTCTCTTCGAGGTGAACGAGGCGGCCGAGGTGGTCACGAGCGCGGCCGACCAGAACGCCAACGTAATCTTCGGCGCCGTCATCGACGACGGCCTGGGCGACGACATCCGGGTCACCGTCATCGCCACCGGCTTCGGCGCCCAGCGCCGCCGGCGCCGGCGCGAAGGCGCGCTCGAGGCCCCG
>DASYFU010000168.1:0-2155 GCA_036498225.1 Gaiellaceae bacterium
GGCACGACGACGAGCCCGCCCGGCTTGCGCGCATCGCTCGCGACCTTGGCCACGACCTTGCACGGCGCGACGCCGAGCGAGCACGTGAGGCTCGTCGCAGCTCGCACCGCGGTCCGCACCGCCTCCGCGACGACGCGTGCCTCGAGGAAGTCGCGCGCGACCTCGCCGAGATCGAGATAGCCCTCGTCGATTCCCGTCTGCTCGACGGTCGGCACGACGCCGCGCACCGTCGACCACACGTGCCGCGAGTACTCGCGGTAGACCGCGTGCCTCGGACGGACGACGACCGCGTGCGGGCAGCGGCGAATCGCCTCGGCCGCGCTCATCGCCGAGTGGATCCCGAACCGGCGCGCGACGTAGTTCGCCGTCGCGACGACGCCCCGGCCGCGCGGGTCGCCGCCGACGATCAGCGGCTGGTCGCGGAACTCAGGGTTCTCGAGCTCCTCGACGGCGGCGAAGAAGGCGTCGAGGTCGAGATGCGCGACGATTCCGGGGACGGCCATACGAACAAGCGTACGGTTCGGCGCGGCTAGCGCGCGGCTGCAGCGTCGAGCCGCGCGCGCAGGCGCGCCGAGCACGCTTGGTCGGTGTGGAACTGATCGGGGAAGTCGGAGCCGCTGCACCCGAGCGCTCGACCGTCCCAGAGCCCGGCCCACGTGAAGCCGTCGCTCGCGAAGAGACGCGGCATCGTCCGGAGGAACTCGTGCCAGCGTGCCGCGACTCCCGGCTGCGCGCGAAGCAGGCGGAAGTACTGCGGCGGCTCGGGCGGGGCGAAGCCGACGACGCGCCACCCGCGGCTGCGGGCGAGCGCGAGCACGTCGCCGAGGATGCGCAGACGGCGCGCGTCGAGCGACGTCCAGCCGGCGTAGTACCCGCTGCGGAGCGACGTGAGGTCCGTCGTGTAGGCAGGGGGCGCGGGCTTGGGAAAGACCGCCGGGTCGATCTCCCAGCTGAACTCCCGCGACCCGTCCACGTTCCACGCGATCCCCGGCGAGAACCGGCCGATCACGCACCGCTTCCCCGCAGCGATCCGCTGCCACCGGTCGGTGAGGATGAAGTGCTTCTGCCGCACGAACCTGAACGCGAACTGGAACGTCGCGCGGCTCAGGAGGTACTGCGCGAGGTCGAGCGCGCTCGGTCGGTAGGCCGGCACCACGTACTGCTTGTTGAACCAGAACGCCTCGACGCCGAGATACACGGTCTGCGCCGGCTTCGCGGGAAGCGCCCGGAACAACGTGAGCAGCGTCTCCGGGGAGGTCCCCGGAAAGCCGAGGTTCGAGAACGAGCTCTCGCCCGGATGCGACTGGATCTTCAGCACGCGGCTCGAGCCGACGACGATGCGCGTCGTCGGGCGGCGGTGGAAGACGTCGAGCTTGAATGAGAGATAGCGCGCCCCGACGAGCTCCTGTGAGATGAGGCACGGCGGCTTCGCGTCGAGCGCGTCGGTCAGCGCGGCGGGCTTGTAGACGTCTCCGAACGGATCCACCCACCAGTTGAACGCCGCCATCGCGCCGAGGAGCGCGACGACGGTGCCCAGGAACACAACGAGCAGACGCATCAGAAGCGGAAGTAGATGAAGGGGTGGCTCGTGTAGACGGATGCGGCCGACACGACGAAGAGAACAGCGACTGCGGCGACCCGCACGGCGCCCCAGCTCACGACCGGCCAGCGCCACTCCTCCGGGAGGCCCCAGACGAGCGCCCCCGACACGAGGATGTACAGCGCGAGGTGGCCGGGCACGCCGCCGAATCCGTGCAGGCCGAGCATCCCCGCGTAGACGTTGCCGATGTCGGCCGCCGAGTGCATGCGGAAGAGCACCCACCCCACGACGACGAGGAAGAACGTCACGGCGACGGCAAGGACACGCGGAAGACGCACACCACGGCGTTGACCGTGATGCGTTCCGATGAGGAGCCCGCCGTGGTAGAGACCCCACGCGAGGAAGTTCAACGACGCGCCGTGCCACAAGCCGCCGAGCCCCATCGTCACGAGCAGGTTAGCGTCGCGCCGGCGCGCGCCCTTTCGGTTACCGCCCAGTGGGATGTAGAGATAGTCGCGCAGCCATGTCGAGAGCGTGACGTGCCAGCGCCGCCAGAACTCGGTCGGGCTCGCCGAGCGATAGGGGCGGTCGAAGTTCCACGGCAGCTCGATCCCG
>DASYFU010000169.1:0-1758 GCA_036498225.1 Gaiellaceae bacterium
GACCGCCGTCGTCCTGCCCTCGATGGACGCGAGCGTCGAGGCTCTGCATCGTCACCGCGCGGAGTTCGAGCGCGTCACGGCGCCGGCGCTCGGCGCGCCCGACGCGGTCGAGGTCGCGCTGAGCAAGCCGCGGACGCTCGCGCTTGCCGAGTCGCTCGGGCTGCGCACGCCCGCGACGCATGCCGTCGGGTCGCCCGGCGAGCTCGCAGCGGCCGTCGCCGAGCTCGGGCTCCCGGCCGTGCTCAAGCCCGAGACGTCGTGGCACGACCTCCCGGAAGGCGGCGGCGAGCGCACGGCCCCGCTGCTCCTCGAGCACGAGGCCGACCTCGCGCGCGCACCGGCCGTGCCGGCGCTGCTGCAGGAAGTCGTGCCGGGCGTGCGCGAGACGGTGAAGCTCTTCAGGCAGGACGGCCGGACGCTTGCGACGCTCCTGATGCGCTGCGACCGGACGTGGCCGCCGCTCGGCGGCTCCTCCGTCATGCGCGAGACGATCGCGCCCCCGGACGACGTCGTCGACGCCGCGCAGCGTCTCGTCGCCGAGATCGGGCTCGAGGGCTACGCGGAGGTCGAGTTCCGCCGAGACCGCGCGGGCCGGCCGGTGCTGATGGAGGTGAACCCGCGCCTGTCGCAGTCGGTGGAGCTCGCGCTTCGCGCCGGCGTCGACTTTCCGCGTATGCAGGTCGAGTGGGCGCGGGGTGGACGGGTCGAGCCGGTGTCGCGGTACGCCGTCGGCGTCCGCGTCGGGTGGCTTGCAGGGGAGGCGCGCCTGCTCGCCGCAGCGCTGACCGGCAGTGGGCCGCCGCCGCGGCCGCGAGCCGGCGAGACCGCGGCCGCAATCCTCCGCGACTACGTCGTGCGGCGGGCGGCGATCGAGGGCCTGTCGTGGCGCGATCCCGCGCCCGTGCTCGGCGCGCTCGCGTTCGCGGTCGGCGGCGTCACACGCCGCGGATCTCGGCGCCCTTCCTCGTCGCCAGGCTCACCGCGTCGAAGACCTTCTGCTTCACGGCGTCGTTCCCCGCGTGGGGCGGCCGGGGATGAATGAGCCGCGTCTTGCGGATCAGCCAGTTGACCTCGTACACCTTGCGCTCGCGCACCGCCTGCGCGGTCCAGTAGCCGGCTTCGAAGCTGACGGCGGGCTCGGAGCCCGGGTGCTCCAGCCAGTGCGGCCAGCGCGGCGGCGCGGCGCACGCGTCGCCGGGCGCGAGGTCGAAGGTGCGCGTCTCGCCGAGCTCACGCCACGGAAGGAACTGCCCGCCGCGCAGGAGCCACTCGTGCTCCTCGTCGGTCACGAGCTCGGGCGCCGCGAAGTGCCACACGTTACGTCCGGCGATGCCGCAGTTGAACTGCGTCTCGCCGTCCGCGTGCAGCGAGACCGGCGCGTCGCCTGAGAAGATCCGGATGTTGCACGTCTCGATGTAGTGCTTCTCCGTGCGATCGACGCCTGCGGCGTCGAGCACGTGGTCGCGCGCAGGTCTGAACTCGGTTGCCCACTCCGGCAGATCCTGGAGATAGACGTGCAGCGAACGCGTCGCGAGTGCGTCCGCGAGCGGCTCGTCGAGCTCGACGTCGTGCGGCTCCGACGTTCGTTCTTTGTCGGTGTCCGCCGTGCGGACGTGCGCCTTGCCGGGCGGCGCCGTGCGGAGGAGGTGGTCGAGCCGGTCGAGCGCGAAGAGGTCGGGATCGAGCTCGTGCCGGAACGAGAAGGGCTCGCGCATCGTTCTCGGTTCTTGACGTCTGCGCGTTGGCCGAAACGCCGGT
>DASYFU010000170.1:0-15129 GCA_036498225.1 Gaiellaceae bacterium
CGGCGCGTGCCGCGCGAGCACGCCGATCTCGCCGGCCGCGCCGGGCACGATGATCATCTCCGCCTCGCCTTCGAACGCAGGGCCCTCCGGCGTCACCACCGAGACGGAGAACTTCGGATGCTGAGCCAACCCCTACTGCTCCGCCAGCTGCTTGCCGCGCTCGACCGCCTGCTCGATCGCTCCGACCATGTAGAACGCCTGCTCGGGCAGGTCGTCGTGCTTGCCCTCGAGGATCTCGCTGAACCCGCGGATCGTGTCCTCGAGCTTCACGTACTCGCCCGGCGTGCCGGTGAACTGCTCCGCGACGAAGTTCGGCTGCGAGAAGAACCGCTCGATCTTGCGAGCGCGAGCGACGACGACCTTGTCCTCGTCGGAGAGCTCGTCGATGCCGAGGATGGCGATGATGTCCTGCAGGTCGCGGTAGCGCTGCAGGATCTCCTGCACGCGCGTCGCCGTCCGGTAGTGCTCGTCCGAGACGATGCCCGGCTGTAGCGCGCGCGACGTCGAGCCGAGCGGGTCGACCGCCGGATAGATGCCCTTCTCCGCGATCCCGCGCGAGAGGACGGTTGTCGAGTCGAGGTGGGCGAACGTGCTCGCCGGTGCCGGGTCGGTGAGGTCGTCGGCAGGGACGTAGACGGCCTGCACCGAGGTGACGGAGCCCGTCCGCGTCGACGTGATGCGCTCCTGCAGCTGCCCCATCTCGGTCGCGAGCGTCGGCTGGTAGCCGACGGCGCTCGGCATGCGGCCGAGCAGCGCCGACACCTCCGAGCCCGCCTGGACGAACCGGAAGATGTTGTCGATGAACAGGAGGACGTCCTGCCCTTCGTCGCGGAAGTACTCCGCCATCGTCAGCCCTGACAGCGCGACGCGCAGGCGCGCGCCCGGCGGCTCGTTCATCTGACCGAAGACGAGCGCGACCTTGTCGATCACCTTCGACTCGGTCATCTCGAGGATGAGGTCGTTGCCCTCGCGCGTCCGCTCGCCGACACCGGAGAAGACCGACACGCCGCCGTGCTGCTGGGCGATGTTGTGGATCAGCTCCTGGATGAGCACCGTCTTGCCGACACCGGCGCCACCGAAGAGGCCGATCTTGCCGCCGCGCACGTACGGCGCGATCAGATCGACGACCTTGAGGCCGGTCTCGAAGATCTCCACCTTCGGCGACAGCTCGCTGAAGCTCGGCGGATCGGCGTGGATCGGCCGCCGGTCACCGGTCGCCGCCGCCTTGCCGTCGACGGGATCGCCGATCACGTTCCAGACGCGGCCGAGCGTCTGGTCGCCGACGGGGACCGAGATCGGTGCCCCCGTATCGACGATCTCGACGCCGCGCGCGAGGCCGTCGGTCGAGTCCATCGCCACCGCGCGCACGCGGTCGTCGCCGAGGTGCTGCTGCACCTCCGCGATCAGCTCGCGCGTGCCGCCGTTCTCGGGCACCTGGATGCTGAGCGCGTGGTTGATCTCCGGCAGCCCGCTCGGGAAGACGGCGTCGAGGACGACGCCCTTGATCTCGATGATCCGGCCGGTGGTCTTCTCTTTCGTAGCGGGCATCTCTCTCCTTATGCAGTCAGTGCGTCGGCGCCGGCGACGACCTCGAGGATCTCCTGGGTGATCTCCGCCTGGCGGGCGCGGTTCATCTGGAGCGTGTAGCGATCGATCAAATCGTTTGCGTTCTTCGACGCGCTCCGCATCGCTGCCATCTGCGCGGCGAGGAACGACGCGGCCGACTCGAGGAGCGCGCGGTAGATCTCGGTCTCGAGGTAGACGGGCAGCAGGCGCTGGAGGATCTCCTCCGGCTCGGGCTCGTAGATGAAGTCGCCGCGCAGCGCTTCCTCCTTCGGCGTCTCCTCCTTCTCGGCACTCCCTTCGAGCACGTGCTCGGGGATCGGCAGCAGGTCGGAGACGGTCACGCGCTGAACGAGCGGCGAGACGTAGCGGTTGTACACGACGACGACGCGGTCGACCTCCTCCGCGGTGTACATCTCCGCGAGCCGGTGCGCGACCGCCTGCGCGTCGTGATACGTCGGCTTGTCGACGAACCCCTCCCAGTGCGCGGCGATGTCGTAGCGGCGGAACCGCAGCGTCGAGCCGCCCTTGCGGCCGACGACGGCCCACACGACCTCGTGGCCGTCGGCGCGCTCCTTCCGCTCCAGCTCGAACGCGCGGCGCATCACCTGGCCGTTGAACGGGCCTGCGAGGCCGCGATCGCCGGTGAAGAGGACGACGCCCACCCGCTTCTCCTCGCGGCGCTGCATGAGCGGGAGATTGCGAAACGAGGCCGCCGCTCGCGCAGTCCCGACCATGAGCTCCTGCATCCGGTCGGCATACGGCCGCATCTCCTCGATCCGCGTCTGCGCGCGCCGTAGCCTGGCGCTCGCGACGAGCTCGAGCGCCTTCGTGATCTTGCTCGTGTTGCGGACGGATGCGATCCGCCTCCGGATGTCCTGCAGCGATGCCAACTAGACCAGGCCCGTTGCTTCCTCGACGTTGAACGCATTCTTGAACTTCTCGATCTCCTTGTTGAGCTTCTCGGCGAGATCGTCCGGAAGATCGCCGGTGTCCTTGATCTGCTGGTAGATCGTTCCCTCGGCGCGCATGTACTCGCGCAGCTCGTCCTGGAAGCGCTGCACCTGCGGCGTCGGGATGTCGTCGAGGTAGCCGTGAATCCCGGCGTAGATGCCGACGACCTGCTCCTCCATCGGCCACGGCTGGTACTGGGGCTGGTTCAGCGTCGCCACCATCTTCTCGCCGCGCGTCAGCGACTGCTGCGTCGCCCGGTCGAGCTCCGAGCCGAACTGCGCGAACGCCTCCAGCTCGCGGTACTGCGCGAGGTCGAGGCGCAGACGGCCTGCGACCTTCTTCGTCGCCTTCGTCTGCGCATTACCGCCGACGCGCGACACGGAGATGCCGACGTTCACGGCCGGGCGAACGCCCGAGAAGAAGAGGTCGGACTGCAGATAGATCTGGCCGTCCGTGATGGAGATGACGTTCGTCGGGATGTACGCCGAGACGTCGCCCGCCTGCGTCTCGATCACCGGCAGCGCGGTGAGCGACCCGCCGCCGAGATCGTCGGAGAGCTTGCACGCGCGCTCGAGCAGCCGCGAGTGCAGGTAGAAGACGTCGCCCGGGAACGCTTCGCGGCCCGGCGGGCGGCGAAGGAGCAGCGACAGCTGGCGGTACGCGTCCGCGTGCTTCGAGAGATCGTCGTACATGACGAGCGCGTGCTTGCCGTTGAACAGGTAGTGCTCGCCCATCGCGCAACCGGCGAACGGCGCCATCCACTTGATCGGAGCCGCCTCGTTCGCGGCCGCGGACACAATCGTCGTGTACTCCATCGCGCCCGCGTCGCGCAGCCGCTCGTAGATCCCGGCGACCGTCGAGGCCTTCTGGCCGATGGCGACGTAGATGCAGTGCACGTCGGTGTCGCGCTGGTTGAGGATCGTGTCGATGAGGATCGCCGTCTTGCCGGTGGAGCGGTCGCCGATGATCAACTCGCGCTGGCCGCGCCCGATAGGGGTCATCGTGTCGATCGCCTTGATGCCGGTGGCGAGCGGCTCCTTCACCGGCTGGCGCTGGATCACGCCCGGCGCCTTGAACTCGAGCGGGCGGCTCTCCTCCGACTCGATCGGGCCTCGCCCGTCGAGCGGATTCCCGAGCGGATCGACGACACGGCCGAGCAGCGCGTCACCGACAGGGACGCTCGCGACGGTCCCGGTGCGGCGCACCGGCTCGCCTTCGCTGACGCTCTCCCACTCGCCGAACAGCGCGACACCGACCTGATCCTCCTCGAGGTTGAACGCGAGCCCGACGACGCCGTGCTCGAGCTCGAGCATCTCCAACGCGACGGCGTTCTCGAGGCCGTAGACGCGCGCGATGCCGTCGCCGATCGAGAGGACCGTGCCGACCTCGGCGAGGTCGGTCTCGACGTCGTACTGCTCGATCCGCTGGCGGAGGATCGACGTGATCTCTTCGGGGCGCAGCTTCAAGGGGTCTCCTTTATGTCCTCACGAGTTCGTGTCTCAAGCGTTCCAATCTCCCGCGGATGCTCGCGTCGACGAGATACGAGCCCGCCCTCAGGACGATGCCGCCGACGATGTCCGGATCGACGCTGCGCGTCGCTTCGACCTTGCGGCCTGCGGCCTTTTCGATCTGCGCGACGATGTCCTGCGCCTCCTTGTCGGTGAGCTCGCGTGCCGTCGTCAGCTCCACCGTCAGGCGGCGCTCCTCGCGCGCGATCAACCGCTCGAACTCCCCCGCGATCGCCTCGATCTCGCCCGCGCGTCCCTTTTCGGCGACGAGCATGAGGAAGTTCTTGAACAGCTCGTCCTCGTCGCCTGCGAGGTCGGCGAGGATGCGCGCCTTCTCCGACGACTCGAGCTGCGGGTTCTGCAGGACCATGCGGAGCTCGGGCGTCTGCTCGATGGCGGCGGCGAAGTCGGTGAGCGCTTCGTGCACCTGCGCAAGCCGGTTCTGCTCCTTTGCCGCCGAGAACAGGGCCTCGGCGTAGATGCGCTGTGGGGCGGCTATGCCGACTCCTCGAGCCGCGAGAAGTCGAGCGATGCGATCGCCTCGCTGATGAGCTCACGATCGCGCTCGGCGTCGATGACGCGACCGACGACGCGGGATGCGGCCTCGAGCGTGAGCGTCGCGACCTCGCTCCGGATCTGCTCGAGCGCGCGCGCGGTCTCCGCGGCGATCTCTCTCCGGGTCTCCTCGAGCCGGCGCTGCCGATCGGTCTCGGTTTCCTCGCGCATGCGCTGCTCCATCGACTCGCGCGTCTTGCGCGCCTCGGTGAGGATCTCCTCCGCGTCACTGCGTGCCTGCCCGATCAACCGGCGGTGCTCTTCCAGCAGCTTGCGGGCCTCGTCGCGGGCGTTGTCCGCCTCTTCGAGCGAACGGCGAACCTGCTCACGCCGCTCGTCGATGAGCTTCTGGATCGCGCCGAACGCGTACTTCCTCAACACGAGGAAGACGATCACGAAGAAGATGATCGTCCAGATCATCAGCCCCGGGATGATCTTGGTCAGCGGGCTGCTGGCTGCGACGAGCATCTACTTGACGAGCACGAAGCCGAGGAAGCCGCCGACGAGGCCGTAGAACACGACCGCCTCGGTGAGCGCGAAGCCGAGCCACATGATCCCCTGAAGCTCGCCGCGGAGCTCGGGCTGGCGGGCGACCGACTGGATCATCGAGGCGAAGACCGTGCCGATGCCGATGCCGGCGCCGAGCGAGCCGAGGCCCATGCCGAGGCCGAAGCCGAGCGCCTGCGCGGCCTTGATGGTCGATGACGTTGCTGCGAGCACGTGGAGCACCCGTTCCTCCTTAGTGAGCCGGCTCGATGGCGGAGCCGATGTAGATGGCGGTCAGAGCGGCGAAGATGAATGCCTGGATGGTGACGACGATCACGACCTCGAAGAGGTAGAACGCGATCCCGATCGGGAGCGAGAAGACGGCGACGATCCAGAACGTCAGCCCGCTCAAGATGAAGAGCAGACCGATCGAGACGAGGATCAGGATGTGCCCGGCCAGCATGTTCGCGTAGAGCCGGACGCTGAGGCTGATCACGCGGAAGACGTGCGAAATGGTCTCGAGAACGAACATGACCGGGACCATGCCCTTCGGCACACCGGCCGGCACGAAGCTCTTGAAGTACTTGATCCCGTTGTAGCGGACGCCCTCGACGTGCGTGAAGAGCACGGTCAGGACTGCGAGCACGAGCGTCACCGAAAGTTGCGACGTGACGGCGTAGATGCCCCACGTCGGCACGCCGTGCCACTTGTCGCCGGTGAGCGGCAGCGGGATGAAGCCGACCATGTTCATCGTGAAGATGAAGAGAAAGAGCGACGCGACGTACGGGAACCAGCGGCCGATCGCTTTGTGCGGCAGACCCTGTTCGGCGATCTGCGTCTGCGCGAGCTCGTACAGCGCCTCGCCGACCGTCTGGCGCCGACTGGGAAGGAGTGCGAGCCGGCTGCGCATCGTGAAGATGCCGAGCAGGATCGTCAGCAGCGCGCTGATCGCGAGGTAGACGACCGCCTTGTTGATCGACATGTCGAGCGGGCCGAGGTGAATCCCGACCCACTGCTTCAGCGCGAACTCGTCCGCGGGGTTGAACGTCGTGGCGATCATGCGCTGAAGTACTCCAGCAACGAGACACCGAGCGAAAGCGTGTACGCGAGCGCGTAGAGAATGAGCGCCGAGAGCCCGACATCCCTGTTCGCGAGCGTCACCGCGAGCAGCACGACGATCACGCCGATGCCGCGGAACGACATCGCCAGGCCGACCATCCCCGACTTACGGAGGTTGTCGGCGCCGGTCGGGATGCGCGCCAGCCAGAGGCTGAGCGCCTCACCCGCCGCCCACAGCACCGCGGCGAGCGCCCAACCGCCCAGCGAAAAGCCGCCGACGAGAAACACGGGGAGCGCGAGCACGACCACTGCCGCCCCTGCAAGCGTGGGAACGCGGCGGCCCGGTACGGGTCGCGGGGTGGAGAACACGCCGGGCATCACGAGAAGTAGCCCTTGAAGCGGCGGTAGACCACGAATACGCCGGTCGGGATGCCGACGACGACACCACCGAGCACGCCGAGCCCGGTCGATCCGAAGCCCCAGCCGACGAGCGCGCCGCCTCCGGCGCACGCACCCACTGCGCCGGCCAGGATTGTGCCCGCTTCGACGGGCTGAAACGACGAGCGGGAGGCTGCCTGCATGCGCGGCGAGAATAGCAGGTTCGTGCCTCGAAAAGCGCCGACTTTGTAACAGCGGAATCCGTGATGGCAAAAGGGCCTCGCCTCTGGCTCGTGCATTGCGCCGCCGGCCAAGTTCGGCATGAAACAAACCGGCCTGCGGCTGCGTTTCAAGAGGTTGGTGGACGCCGCAGCGGAGCTCCCTGCCCGGACGCGCGACTACGCGGCGCTCGGCGCGGCCGGCATCACCGTCCTGCTCTGGGGCTCGGCCTTCGTCGGCATCCGCTCCGCCGGCCACAGCTATTCGCCCGGCGCGCTCTCGCTCGCCCGCCTCGCCGTCGCCGTCGTCGCCATGGCGATCATCGGCCTCGCGCGCGGCGAGCGGCTGCCGAGCCGAGACGCACTGCGCGAGGTCGGCGTCCCACTCCTTCTCTGCGGCGTGCTCTGGTTCGGGGCGTACAACGTCGCCCTCAACTCGGGCGAACGGCGCGTCGACGCCGGAACGGCGGCCATGCTCGTCGGCATCGGGCCGATCCTCATCGCTGTCCTCGCGGGCCTGCTCCTGCGTGAAGGCTTTCCCCGCAGCCTCTTCGCCGGACTGGCCGTCGCCTTCGTCGGCATCGTCGTCATCGCGGTCGCGAGCTCGAGCCACACTGCGACGACAACGGGCGTCCTCCTCTGCCTCGCCGCCGCAGGCGCCTACGCGGCCGGCGTGATCGCGCAGAAGATCGTGCTCCGGCGCCTGACCCCGATTCAGATCGTGTTTCTCTGCGCGGTCATCGGCGCGCTCGTGTGCATGCCGTTTGCGCCGCAACTCGTGCACCAGCTCGGGGCGGCGCGCGGCGGCGCCACCGGATGGATCGTCTACCTCGGCGTCGGGCCGACCGCCGTCGGCTTCATCACGTGGGGCTTCGCGCTGCACCGAACGAGCGCCGGGCGCCTCGCGGCGACGACGTATCTCGTCCCGCCCATCTCCGTGCTGCTCGGCTGGGCGTGGCTCGGCGAGTCGCCCGCGGCGCTCGCCTACCTCGGCGGCGCGCTCTGCCTCGCCGGCGTGGCGGTATCCCGCCGCCGGCCGGTACTAGGTACCCAAACGTCTGTGTCACGAGATACGCCGCGTCGCTAAGCCGTTCGTGTGGATCTCGTGGCACTCTCGGGCCGGTACTAAGTACCGGCCTTAGGCGTTAGGAGACCCGCCGGCGTCGCCGTGTCTAGGAGGCCTTCCGGAGCGGGTCGTCGGCCGCTCGCCGCCGCTGGTACGGGTTCGCGATCTTGACGATCTCGAGCACGTAGACGACGTAGACCGAGATCGAGAGCGCGAGCACGGCGATCGCGGCCGCGCCGACCGTCGGCCACGCCGCCCACCTTCCGTGCGGCCTGATCGGCAGGAAGCGCGTCCCGAGCGCTGCGGCCGCAAGCGAGAGGCACCAGACCCAGATCGTCATCGTCGCCTGCGGCTGCGAGAAGCCGCGGCGCAGGAACCGGTGGTGCAGATGCGCCTGGTCGCCTTCGAACACGGGCTGCCCGTGCTTCAGCCGGCGCGCGACGACGAACGTCGTGTCGACGATCGGCACGGCAAGCACGAGCAACGGGAAGAACAGGGCGACGGTCGCCGCGGTCTTCAGCAAGCCCTGCACCGACACGGTCGCGAGCACGAAGCCGAGCAGGAGCGCGCCCGAGTCGCCCATGAAGATCCGCGCGGGATAGAAGTTGTGCCGCAGAAAGCCGAGCGACGCGCCGAGCACGATCGCCGAGAGGATGGCCGCGTCCGGCTTCCCGAGCGACAGCGCGATCACCGCGAAGGTGCCGCCCGCAATCGCTGCGACTCCCGCCGCGAGCCCGTCGAGCCCGTCGAGGAAGTTGACCATGTTCATGATCGCGACGATCCAGAGCACCGTCAGCGGCATCCCGACCCACGCCGGGAACGAATGGATCCCGATCACCGGGAACGTGAACCGGTCGACCCAGACGCCGAAGCCGACCGGGATCGACGCGGCGAGCACCTGTCCGCCGAGCTTCTCGAACCAGCGCAGGCCGCGGAAGTCGTCGATCGCGCCGACGGTCACCGCCACCGCCGAGCCGAGCAGCAGCCCGCGCGTCTCGTGCCCGAGGCGAAGGAACGCGAGTGCGGGGACGAAAATCCCGAGGAAGAGCGCGAGCCCGCCGAGCCGCGGCACGGGGCTGCGGTTCAGCCGGCGGCCGCCGGGCGAATCCACCGCTCCCAGCAGCCGGGCCATGCCGCCGACGGCCGGCGTCAGCAGGACGACGATCACGAGCGCGACGAGCGCGCCCCAGAGGACGCCCAGGTGCTTGTCCAGCTGCTCGAGGACGTCGAAATGCGGAGCTGCCGCTCCGAGCATCATGCGTTCCTACTTCGTGCCGTAGAGCCGGTCTCCCGCGTCGCCGAGGCCGGGAACGATGTACCCGCGCTCGTCGAGGCCCCGGTCGACCGCTGCGCAGACGATGTGGACATCAGGATGGCGTTCGTGCACGTGCTCGATGCCGGGCGGCGCCGCGACGATGCAGACGAGCGTCACCGACTGCGCGCCGGCCTCCTTGACCGCGTCGATGGCGGCGGCGCTCGAGTGCCCGGTCGCGAGCATCGGGTCGAGGACGATCGCGTCGCGATCGGCGAGATCGGTCGGAAGCTTCGAGTAGTACTGCACCGGCTCGAGCGTCTCCTCGTCGCGATACATGCCGATGAAGCCGACGCGCGCGCTCGACACGAGTGAGAGCACGCCGTCGAGCATGCCGACGCCTGCGCGCAAGACGGGGCAAACCGCCACCTTCTTGCCGGAGATCCGCTGCGCGGTCATCGTCTCGAGCGGCGTCTCGATCTCGTAGTCCTCGGTCGCGAAGTCCTTCGTCGCCTCGTAGGTGAGGAGCAGCGTGATCTCGTTCGCGAGCTTGCGGAAGTGAACGGTCGGCGTTTCCTTGTCCCGCAAGTAGCTGAGCTTGTGCTGGACGAGCGGATGCTCGACGACCGTCAGACGGTGCGTCTCGATCATTTGAACGTCGTGTAGCCGCGCCACCCGGGATAGAGCGGGCGCTTTGCGCAGAGCGCGGCAACACGCGCGCGGAGCCCCTCGACGTCGGGCGACTCGACGAGGGCCTCGGCGATGATGCGCCCGGTCTCGCGGAAGTCGTCCTCGTCGAAGCCGCGCATCGTCATCGCCGGCGAACCGAGCCGGATGCCCGAGGTGACGAACGGCGAGCGCTCGTCGAAGGGAACGGTGTTGCGGTTGACCGTGACGTTCACCTCGGCCAGCCGCTCCTCCGCGTCCTTGCCCGTCAAGTCGGAGTTACGCAGGTCGACGAGCAACAGGTGCGTGTCCGTGCCGCCGGTGACGAGGTCGAGCCCCGCCTCCTGCACCGCGTCGGCAAGCGCGTCGGCATTGGCGCGGATCTGCTGCTGGTACGAGCGGAACGCGTCCGTCATCGCGATGCGGAAGCACGTCGCCTTCGCCGCGATCGTATGCGTGAGCGGGCCGCCCTGCATCCCCGGCATGACGGCGCTGTCGAGCGCCTTCGCATGCTCCTCGCGGCAAAGAACGAAGCCGCCGCGCGGACCGGCGAGCGTCTTGTGCGTCGTCGACGAGACGAAGTCGCAATCCGGGACCGGGCTCGGCACCACGCCTGCCGCGACGAGTCCCGCGAAGTGCGCCATGTCGCAGAGCAGGAGCGCGCCGACCTCGTCCGCGATCTCGCGGAAGCGATCGGTCTCGACGATGCGCGGATACGCGGAGCCGCCGCAGACGATGACCTTCGGCCGGGACTCCTTCGCGAGCCGCAGCACCTCGTCGTAGTCGACCGTCATCGTCTCGCGCGAGACGCCGTAGTGGACGACGTTGTAGAGGCGCCCCGAGAAGTTGACCTTGTGGCCGTGCGTCAGGTGGCCGCCCTGGTCGAGCCGGAGCGCGAGGAGCGTGTCGCCGGGCTCCATCGTGGCCGCGTACACCGCCATGTTCGTCTGCGCCCCGGCGTGCGGCTGGACGTTCGCGTGCTCGGCTCCGAAGAGCTCCTGCGCGCGCTCGATCGCGAGCACCTCGATCTCGTCGACGACCTCGCAACCGCCGTAGTAGCGGCGTCCCGGGTAGCCCTCGGCGTACTTGTTCGTCGGCACCGACCCGACCGCCTCGAAGATGGCCGGCCAAGTGAAGTTTTCCGACGCGATGAGCTCCAGCTGGCCCCGCTCTCGCTCCAGCTCCCGGGTCAGGAGATCGGCGATCTCAGGGTCTGCCTCGCTCAAGCCGATAGAGGTCAGGTGCTGGAAGGTCGGCTGCGTCGTCGCCACGCTCGTGGATGGTACTCGGGCTGCCTGCTGCTGCTCGCAGCGGCCGTATTCGCGCTGTTTCTCGTCCCCACCGCGCTCGCCGGCCCGAACCTGTTCGTCGGCGCGGCCGAGGACGGAGCCGTCTGGGGAGACCCGACCACGCAGATGTCGCTCGCGCAGCAGGCCGGGTTCGACTCGATCCGGATGACCGCTCAGTGGGTGTCGGGGAACACGCAGCTCGATCCGATCATCGCCGCGAAGCTCCAGAACGCCGTCGGCGCGGCCGAGGCGCGCGGCCTGCGGCCGGTGATCTCGATCTACAACGTGAACTCCATCCAGGCGCCGGAGGATCCGATCCTCCAATCGGAGTTCGCGCAGTTCGCGCAGAACGTCGTCCTCGCGCTGCCGAGCGTGACGACCTTCATCGTCGGCAACGAGCCGAACTCGTCGTACTACTGGCAGCCCCAGTTCGACACGCGCGGCGGCGACATCGCCGCGACCGCGTACGAGGCGATGCTCGCCGAGTCCTACGATGCGATCAAGGCGGTGCGACCGGAAGTGACCGTCATCGGCGGAGCGCTCGACTCGATGGGGACCGACAACCCGAAGAACCGGCCGTCCCACTCGCCGCTCATCTTCATCCGCGACATGGGCCGCGCGTACCGCGCGAGCCACCGCACGCTCCCGATCATGGACGAGTTCGACGAGCACATCTACGAGGACAACTCGTCTCTGCCGCCGAGCATGACGCATCCGAACTCGACGACGCTCGCAGAGGCGGACTATCCGCGCCTCATCGCCGCGCTCGGCCAGGCATTCGACGGCACCGCGCAGCGCGGTTCGAGCATCCCGATCGTCTACGGCGAGTACGGCGTCGAGTCGGTCATCCCGCCGAACGAGGCGGCGAACTACTCCGGGCAGCAGGCGGCGTCGGCGAAGCCCGTCGACGAGACGACGCAGGCCGCGTATTACATCCAGGCGATGAAGCTCGCGATGTGCCAGCCCAACGTCGTCGGGCTCATGCTCTTCCACGTCGAGGACGAGGCCGGCCTACCCGGCTGGCAGTCAGGCTTGTTCTACGCGGACGGGACGCCGAAGTCCTCGCTCGACGCCGTGCGGACCGCGATGGCGGCTGCGCGGGCCGGCACGCTGACCACGTGCCCGGACACGACGGCCCCCGTCGTGTCGGCCGCGCCGCCCGTCAACGGGACGCTCGCCGTGCAGGCGACGGACGACGTCGGCGTGGGCAGGGTCGAGCTGTACGCGAACGGCATTCTCATCGGAACGGATTACGCGGCTCCGTACACCTTCTCCCTCAGCGTGTTGCCGAAGGGACGCGTGACGCTCACGGTGAAGGCGTACGACGCAGCCGGGAACGTCGGCCAGACTACGGTCGCGCTGCGCCTTCGCGCAACATTCGCGGCTCGTCACCCGTGAGATCGAGCACGGTCGACGGCGTCCCGGGCAGCTCGCCGACGTCGATGATCGCGCCACAGGCCTTGCGGATCTCCTCCGGGATGTCGTCGATTCGTCGCGGGTTCGGGCCGCCCGCGGCGTTGGCGCTCGTTGCGCACACGACGCCCACCTCGCGGACCACCTGACTCGACTCGTCCGGCAGCTCGGGGACGCGCACGCCGATCGCGTTCGGGTTGTCGCCCGTGAGCCAGGGAAAGCGGTGTGCAGGATTCGGGACGATGAGCGTGTACGGACCCGGGAGCAGGCCCTCGGTGAGCGTCAGGTCGAGCTCCGGCAGCGCTTCGAGGAGCGCCTCGAGGTCGGCGGCGAGGAGCGCGATTGGCTTGGACGCGTCGCGCCCTTTCAATCGGTAGACACGCTCCACCGGCTCCGGCCGGAAGGGCCACGCGCAGAGACCGTAGACGGTGTCCGTCGGCAGGATCACCGGCCGGCGCGCGCGGATCGCAGCCACGGCTGTATGCACGTCGGTCAACGTTCCCCCTCCACCACTCGTGCAATCCCGTTCAGATCCGGCGTAATCGTCACATTCTGGTAGCCAAACGACTCGAGCGCAACGGCGACGCGCTCTGCCTGACCGTCGCCGACCTCGAGGACGAGCGCCCGGGTGCGCGCTCCTTCGGCGAGCCGCTCGTGCAGCCCGGTGCCGACGAGCGCCATCTCGGGCTCGTAGCGCAGCTCCGGCTGCAGGCCGTCGAGCGTCTCGACGTACGGCGGATTCGAGACGACGAGATCCCAGCCGTCGTGCGCGGCCTCGAGCCCACCCGCGCGCAGGTCGACGTCGAGGCCCAGGCGCGCGGCGTTCTCGCGCGCGAGCGCGAGCGCCGGCTCCGACTCGTCGACGCCCGTCACGTGCGCATCCGGGCGCTCGTCCTTGAGCGCGAGCGCGATCGCGCCGGAGCCGACGCCGACGTCGAGCACGCGCGGCGCCGGTGTTCCGTCCAGGAGTACAAGCGCGCGCTCGACGACGATCTCCGTCTCGGGACGCGGCACGAGCGCGCGCGCGTCCGTCTTCAGCGTCAGCCGGCGGAAGCCCCACTCGCCGAGCACGTATGCGAGCGGTTCGCGTGCCTCGCGCCGCACAAGCAGCGGCTCGAGTCCATCCACCTCGGCGTCGAGATCCGCATAGAGCTGCGTGCGCGAAACGCCGAGCGCGTGCGCCACGAGGATCTCCACGTCGACGCGCGGCGTGTCGACGCCGGCCCTGGCGAGCCGCCGCTCGGCCTCCGCGATCGCGTCGCGCACGGTCACGCGAGGGCGCGCTGCCGCTCTTCCGCCGTCAGCGCTTCCGTGAAGGGCTCGAGCTCACCCTGGAGCACGCGGTCGAGCTGGTGCTGCGTCAGCTTGATGCGGTGGTCGGTGACGCGGCTCTCGGGAAAGTTGTACGTCCGGATCTTCTCCGCACGCTCCCCGGTGCCGATCTGGGAGTTGCGCGTGGCGTCGCGCTCGGCGCGCTGGAGCTCGAGCTCGCGCTCGTACAGTCGCGCGCGCAACACGCGCATCGCCTTGTCCTTGTTCTGGAGCTGCGACTTCTCGTCCTGCATGGCGACGACGATGCCGGTCGGCAGATGCGTGATGCGCACCGCGGAGTCGGTCGTGTTGACGGACTGCCCGCCTGGCCCGGTCGAGCGGTAGACGTCGACCTTGAGATCGTTGGGATCGACCTCGATCTCGACCTCCTCGGCCTCCGGCATGACTGCGACGGTGGCCGTCGACGTATGGATCCGGCCCTGGCTCTCGGTCTCCGGGACACGCTGCACACGGTGCGTCCCGCCCTCGTACTTGAAGACCGAGTAGGCGCCGTCGCCCTTGATCGCGAACGTCACTTCCTTGAATCCGCCGCCGTCGCTCGGGCTCGACCCGAGCTCCTCGACCTTGAAGCCACGACGCTCCGCGTAGCGCGTGTACATGCGGTAGAGGTCGCCGGCCCAGAGCGCGGCCTCGTCGCCGCCGACGCCTTGCCGAATCTCGAGGATGACGTCCTTGCGGTCGGCGGGGTCGCTCGGAACCATGGCGACGCGGAGCTCCTCCTCGAGCCGCGCGGTGCGCTCTTCCAGCTCGGGGACGAGCTCGCGCAGATCGTTGTCGTCGCGCGCGGCGGCGAGATCGTCGCGCGCGGAGCGCCACTCCAGGGCGAGCCGGTGCGGCGTCTCGAGCTCCTTCAGGCGCCGGCCGACGTCGGCCGCCTCCCGGCGGTCGTTGTAGACAGACGGATCGGACATGCGCTCCTGCGTCTCCGCGTAGTTGCGCTCGATCTCGTCGACGAGATTGTCCAGCGTGGCGTCCATTCCACTGCCAAGGGTACCGTTGCCCTTCGTGGAGCTCGTTCAGGCGGAGACGCTCGGAGAAGCATGGCTCAAGGTCGCGCGCCGGATTCTCGAGCGCGGCGACGATGCCGTCTGGGACGGTGCGCCCACACGCGAGCTGGCGGTGCTCACGCTCACGGTCGCCAGGCCCGATCCCGAGGACGCCGTCATCGCCGAGCTCGGCGATCCCGAGTGGCTGCGGTGGATGCACGAGAACTTCTTCGTGCAGAAGGACGTGCCGGAGCTCGGCGGCGCCGCGAGCTATGCGGTGCGGCTCTTCAACTACGACGGCGCCGGGCGCGATCAGCTCGCGTGGGTCGTCGAGCGGCTACGGGCGAACCCGGAGTGCCGCGACGCCGCGATCACGACGTTCCAGCCGAACACGGACACGACAT
>DASYFU010000171.1:0-2476 GCA_036498225.1 Gaiellaceae bacterium
GGAGACGAGCGTGCGTTCTCTCTGATCGTGCGCGCGTACCAGGTGCCGGTCTTCAACTACGTGCTGCGCCTGGTCGGCGACCGGTCGCTCGCGGAGGACCTGACGCAGGAGGTGTTCCTCCGCGTCTTCCAGGGCCTGCCGAAGTTCTCGCTCCGCTCGAAGTTCACGACGTGGCTCTTCCAGGTGACGAAGAACCGCGTGCTCGACGAGCTCCGTGCTGTCGAGCGTCGGCCACGGGCGGTGGTCGATCTCGACGACGCGCCGGCGCTCGAGGTCCTCGACGCTCCGTTCGAACGGCTCGAAGCGATCGACGCCGTCTGGCGCGCAGTCGAGAACCTGAACGTCGACCTGAAGTCGGCACTCCTTCTGCGGGATGTGGTCGGGCTCTCGTACACCGAGATCGCCGACGCATTGGAGATCACCCTCGCCACCGTCAAGTGGCGGATCTACAAAGCGCGCGAAGACGTTCAGCTCGCGCTCGCGCGCGAAGGCATCTACTTCTACGCGGCAGAAGAGCAGGAGCCGGCTGCAGAGCCGGCTCCGCAGCTCTAGCGGGAGTACCTCAAGAGCCAGGACGAGATGTCGCGGGCCTGCTGCTGCGCCGTCGGCACCTGCGGGAGCGCGACGATCCGGGCAGGCCGCGGCGGCTGCGGCTTCGAGGGGCTGCCGGACGACGCGACCGCGGCTGCGATGCCCGCGGCGATCGCGAGCACTGCGGCGCCGGCGACCAGCACGGGGCCACGTCGCCGTCGTGTCCCCGTCCGATGGAGAATCGCGGTGGGCGCCGCCGACCGCTCGCCGCGCAGTTCCTGCTCGAGCTCGATCGCGGTTGGACGCATGCGCGGGTCTTCCGCGAGGCAGCGCGCGATCGTCGCGCCGAGCGGACCGTCGATCCGCGCCGTGCGATTCGGGGTACCGGTGAGGAGCTCGACGAGCACGAGCCCGAGCGCGTAGACGTCGGCGGCGGACGTCACCTCCCGCTCGGCGCGCGCCTGCTCCGGCGCGAGGTAGGCGGCAGTACCGAGAACAGTCCCTGTCATGGTCAGCCGCGTTCCGGCGAGGCCGAGTGCGATGCCGAAGTCTCCGAGCTTGAGCACGCCGCCGCGTCCGAGCAGCAGGTTGTGCGGCTTCACGTCGCGGTGTACGAGCCCGGCCGCATGCGCGGCGACGAGCGCATGGGCAGCCTGCACGCCGAGAGCGGCCGCTTCGGCGGGTGTCACGTGGCCGCGGCGCGCGATGAGGTCGGCGACCGTCTCGCCGTCGACGAACTCCATCGCGATGTACGGCCGCCCGTCGGCCTCGCCGACGTCGAACACGCGAACGATGTTCGGGTGGCTGAGCTGCGCCGCCATCCTCCCTTCCCGCAGGAACCGCCCGCGGAAGTCCTCGTCACGCGCAAGGTTCTCGGCGAGGCGCTTCAGCGCGACCTTGCGTCCGAGCTCGCGATCGTTGGCGAGGTCGACGACCGCCATCGCGCCGTGCCCGAGCGGTCCCTCGATCTCGTACCGCCCCGAGATCACCTCACTGGCCATTGTCACCGTTCCCGTGGCCGTGCCCGTGATCGTGTTTCGGCGGCTTCGGCTCCTTGCCGTGCTTGGGCGGCGGCGGGGCGGGGTTGCACGTGATCCGCCCGGGCAGGGCGTCGACGATGGGTTGCAGGGTCGCGCGGAGCCGTGCGGGGATCTCGCCGGCCGCCTGGTCGACGTCCGAGCGCAGTGCGTTCGCGTGGTCGCGCGCCGTGCAGCCGTCGCGGGCGGCGAGCGCCTGCGCGATCGCGTTGGACTCCGTCACCCACGCGTGCGCGAGCGCGCGGGGCAGATGCGGCGGCTTCGCGACCGGAGGCCGCGTCGATGCGCCGCTGCAGCCCGCGAGCGCGAGCACGGCGAGAACGAGCAGGACGCCGCGCGTCATTCGCCCCGCGTGAGGCGCGCCGCGAGCGCCTCCGGTAACGCGGCTGCACGCATCTCGGCCTGCGTTCGCTCGATGTCGTAGTCGACTCGATGGAACGTCGCCGTCTTGGCGTCGAGGTCGAGCCTGATGTACGCGGCGCGCGGGTCGCCGTCCCGCGGCTGCCCGACCGAGCCTGGGTTGAGCAGGACGCGACCGCGCGTCTCGACCGTCGTGCCCGCGCTCGCGAGACCGCCGCTGAGGACGTCGTCGACCCACGCGACCTCGAGCGCGATGTGGCTGTGCCCGACGAGCACGAGCGGGTACGGGCTCAGCGCAAGCGTGGACGCCGCCGCTTCGTCGGAGAGGATGTACTCCCAGACGGGATCGCGTGCGCTGCCGTGATAGAGCGCGACCTCTGCGCGCTCACCCTCCGGCTCGAGGCGCGCGAGGAACGCCGCGGCCGGCTCGGAGAGGACGTCGCGCGTCCAGCGGGCGGCGACGGCGGCGTCGCCGCTGAACTCGGCAAGATCGATGGTCCCGCGCACGGCGAGGTCGTGGTTCCCTCCCAGGCAGATATCTGCACGCG
>DASYFU010000172.1:0-1631 GCA_036498225.1 Gaiellaceae bacterium
GTGAACCTCTATCCGTTCGAGCAGGTGTCCGCGCGGCAGGGCGTGACGGAGGAGGAAGCCGTCGAGATGATCGACGTCGGCGGCCCGTCGATGCTGCGCGGCGCGGCGAAGAACTTCGCGCACTGTATCCCCGTCTGCCGCCCCGATCGCTACGGCTTCGTCCTCGACGAGCTCGAGAGCCGCGGAGACGTCTCGCTCGAGACCCGGCGTGAGCTCGCGGCCGAGGCGTTCGCGACCACCGCCGCATACGAGGCCGCGATCGCGACGTGGTTCGCGGAGCGCGAGGCGTTCCCCGAGACGCTCACACTCGCGTTCGACAAGGTGCTCGACCTCTCGTACGGCGAGAACCCGCACCAGCGTGCCGCGTTCTATGCCGACCGCGGAGCACGCGCGCACCTGCTCTCGCGCGTCGACCAACTCCACGGCAAGGCGCTCTCGTTCAACAATCTCAATGATCTCTCCGCCGCGCGCCTCGTATGCCGCGAGTTCACGCTCCCGGCATGCGTCATCGTCAAGCACGCGAACCCGTGCGGGGTCGCGCTCGGCGCAACGCTCGAGGAGGCGTACGACAAGGCGCTGGCATCCGACCCGGTATCCGCGTACGGCGGCATCGTCGTCGTGAACCGCGACGTCGACGCCACGCTCGGGGCAAAGCTCGCCGAGCACTTCGTCGAGGTGCTGTTCGCGCCCGGGTACGACGACGACGCGCTCGAAGCGTTGCAGCGCCGGCAAGGGACGCGCGTGCTCGTCGACCGCGAGCGCCGCAGGCCGGCCGCGCAACAACGTGCGCTGAAGCGCGTGCTCGGCGGCATTTTGGTGCAGGACGCGGATAGCGAGATCGAGGAGCGGGACGGCTGGCAGGTCGTCGCCGGCGCGCCCGACGAGCAGCAGTGGGGCGACCTCGTCTTCGCCTGGCGCGTGTGCAAGCACGTGCTGTCGAACGCGATCGTGATCGCGACCAACCTCGCGACGATCGGCGTCGGCGCCGGCCAGATGAGTCGTGTGGACGCAGTGCGCATCGCGCTCGACAAGGCCGCCGAGTTCGGTCACGACACGCGCGGGGCCGTGCTCGCGTCCGATGCGTTCTTCCCGTTCGCCGACGGGCCCGAGCTGGCCCTCGAGCGCGGCGTCCGCGCGATCATCCAGCCGGGCGGGTCGAAGCGCGACGACCACGTGATCGCCGCCGTCGCCGACGCGGGTGCGACGATGGTGTTCACAGGTCGCCGCCATTTCCGCCACTAGCGATCACTTTCGCCTCGTCGCACGCGCGGATCAGCGCGCGTTCCTCGGCCTCCCGTGGAGCCTGCCGCTCGAAGATTGGCCCGAGGACCTCGTCGTCGAGGTCGCGCGCGGGATCGGCCGCCACGTCGTCCGGTTCGTCCTGCTGAACGGGACGTACTACGCGCTGAAGGAGCTGCCGCAGCGCATCGCCGAGCGCGAGTACCGCCTCCTCATCGAGCTGGGCGAGCGCGGCGTGCCCGCTGTCGACTCGGTCGGGCTCGTCGTCGAGCGCGGCGACCTCGACTCGGTGCTCATCACGCGCGTGCTCGAGTTCGCGCTCCCCTACCGCCTCATCCTCGGCCGCAGGATGCTGCCGGCTCCGGAGGCCGTCATCCGGGGCGCGCTGGCGG
>DASYFU010000173.1:0-8092 GCA_036498225.1 Gaiellaceae bacterium
CGTCGTCCAGCGAGATCTTCGGCGAGCCGACGGTCGTGCCGCAGACGGAGGCGACGGCGCTCCATCCGGTCACGCCGTACGGTGTCGCGAAGGCCTACGGGCACTTCATCGTCGGTTCCTACCGCCGCCGCTATGGATTGCACGCGAGCTGCGGGATCCTCTACAACCACGAGTCGCCGCGGCGGCCGACGGACTTCCTGCCGAGCAAGGTCGCGCACGCGGCGGCGGCGATCTCGCTCGGGCTCGAGCACGAGCTCGCGCTCGGGGACCTGCACGCGCAGCGCGACTGGGGGTACGCGCGGGACTCCGTCGAGGCGATGTGGCTCATGCTGCAGCAGGACGAGCCGGACGACTACGTCGTCGCCACGGGCGCGCTGCACACGGTGGAGGAGATCGTCGAGCTCGCGTTCGCGCGCGTCCGGCTCGAGTGGCGGGATCACGTGCGTGTCGACGAGTCGCTCCTGCGCGGCGCTGCCGAGCTCCATCACCTCGTCGGCGACGCGTCGAAGGCCCGGAGCGTCCTCGGGTGGTCGCCGACCGTCGGCTTCGACGATCTCGTCCGGCTCCTCGTCGATGCTGCACTGGAGCGGCTCACAAGCTCGTAACAGTGGGCGCCTAGACTCACCCGCGAATGGCCGATCAGCAGGAACTTTCCGTCGACGAGGTGTACGCGCGGCTGCGCGAGGCCGTCGACCGCGGCTCCCGCGACGTGGCGTCGACACGCGGCCTGGCGGAGCGCTTCTGGCCGGTGAGCGCCGACAAGCCGCTCGAGCGCCGCCCGGGCCCGAAGGGATGGGTCGCGTTTCAGGCGAAGCGGGCGCTTCGGAAGCTCATGCGCTGGTACGTCGAGCCCGCGTTCGCCGAGCAGCGCATCGTCAACGACGCGCTGCTGCGGCTCGTGGACGACCTCCAGCGCCGCGTGGACGAGCTGGAATCGCGCTGGTGAGGCTGGCGGTCTGCCTTCCGCAGGTCCCGTTCGAGCGCGGCGGCGCCGAGATCGTCGCCGACGATCTCGTCGGGCAGCTGCGCAGCCGCGGCCACGAGGCCGAGCTCGTCACCGTCCCGTTCAAGTGGTATCCAGGCGAACGGGTCCTGACGCAGGCGTTCCTCTGGCGTCTGCTCGATCTCGAGGAAGCGAACGGCAGCCCGATCGACGCGGTGATCGCGACGAAGTTCCCGTCGTACGCCGTGCGTCATCCGCGCAAGGTCGTGTGGCTGCTGCACCAGTTCCGGCAGGCGTGGGATCTCGACCGCACCGACCTCGGGCAGTTCTCCGAGTCGGCCGAGGATCGCGCGCTGCGCCGGCAGGTGCTCGCGTTCGAGCGGAAGACGCTCGGCGAGGCGCGGAAGATCTTCGCGACGTCGGGAAACGTCGCATCGCGTCTGCGGGCGTCGACCGGGCTCGACGCGGAGTTGATGCCGCACCCGCCCGCGCCGCTGAAGTACCGCTGCGATCGCTACGACGACTTCATCCTGTCCGTGAATCGTCTCGACCGTGCGAAGCGGATCGATCTGCTGCTGGAGGCGGCGGCGAAGGAGCCGTCGCTGCGCGTCGTCATCGCAGGCGACGGGCCGGACCGCGAGCGGCTGGAGCGGCTCGCGGTCGAGCGCGGCCTGAACGGCCGCGCGGAGTTCACCGGGCGCGTCAGCGACGCGCGGCTGACGGAGCTGTACGCGAGCTGCCTCGGCGTCTACTACGCCCCCCTGGACGAGGACTTCGGGATGGTCCCGTTCGAGGCGTTCCTCTCCGAGAAGCCCGTGCTGACGACGACGGACGCGGGCGGTCCGCTCGACGTCGTTCGCGACCGCGAGACCGGGATCGTCGTCGCGCCTCAGGCGGCGGAGCTCGCGCGTGCGTGCGTCTGGCTGCGCGATCACGCCGACGAGGCTCGCACGTTCGGACGTGCGGGCCATGAGGTCGCGCGCACGGTGACGTGGGACGCGTGCATCGACCGGCTCCTTGCCGCGGTCGCGTGAAGGTCGCGTATTTCTCACCGCTCCCGCCGTCGACGTCGGGGATCGCCGACTACTCGGCGTTGCTGCTGCCGGCGCTCGAGCAGCTGCTCGACGTCGAGGTCGTGCGTCCCGGGCGCACTCGTCCGGTCGCCGACGCCGACGTCGCGATCTACCACATCGGCAACGACCCCGACGCGCACGGCTGGATCGTCGACGCACTGAAACGGCGGCCCGGCGTCGTCGTCCTGCACGACTTCGTCATCCACCATCTCGTCGCAGGCCTGACGATCGGCCGGCACGACGGGCATGCGTACCTGGCAGCGATGGAGCGCGAGGCCGGCGTTCCCGGCCGTCTGCTCGGGTACGGCGTGCTCGAAGGGCGCGTGCCGCCGCTGTGGGAGGTGCGGCCGCAGGAATTTCCGCTCGCGGGCGAAGTGCTCGACCGCGCGACGAGCGTGATCGTCCACTCCCGCTACGTCGAGACGCTCGTGCGCGAGCACGGGTACGACGGGCCGCTGCACCGCGTGGCGCATCCGGCGTGGCCCGTGCCCGAAGTGCAGGCCGAGCGCGTCGACGGCGCACCGCTCATCGGGAGCTTCGGGCACATCAACGAGAACAAACGCGTGCCGCAGCTGCTGACGGCGTTCGCCGGCCTGCGGCGCACGCGGCACGGCGCACGGCTCCTGCTCGTCGGCTCGGAGTCGCCGGGCTTCGACCTCGCCGGCCGCATCGAGCGCACGGGCCTCGACGACACCGGGGTGATCCGCGAGCCGTACGTCGAGGAGGAGCGGCTGTGGTCGCTCATGGCGGCGTGCGACGCGATCGTGCTGCTGCGCGCGCCGACGATGGGGGAGACGTCGGGCGCAGCCATCCGCGCGCTCTCGCTCGGGAAGCCGCTCGTGGTCAGCGACGTCGGCTGGTTCGCCGAGCTGCCCGACGAGGTCGCCATCAAGATCCCCGTCGGAGGCGAGGAGGAGGTGCAGGCGCTGACCGCGGCGCTGCGCCGGCTCGCCGACCCGAACGTGACGGCGACGATGGGCGCGGCCGCGACGGCGCTCGTCGCACGCGAGCACGACGTCGACCGTGTGGCCGAGCAGTACGCGGCGTCGCTCGAGGAGGCGGCCGGAAGCGGCATGGTGCGAGATGCCGTGTTGCGCGAGGTTGCATCGGCCGCCGCCGATGTCGGCCTCGAAACGGAGCCGCTCGCGGCCGACCTCGTGCGCTCCGCGGCCGTGTCTCCTAACGGATCCCTAACGGGGCCTGGCCCCGGGCCGAGGCTGCTGCGGACGGTGCCGATCTGGGCTTGGCTGGGGAGCCTGTACGCGGTCGCCGTTGCGGTGCAGCTCGCGCTCGCGCTGCGGGTCACGTCACCGTGGATCATGGTCGACGAGATCGTCTACTCGGACATGGCGCGGAGTTTCGCGCAGACGGGTCACTTCCTCATCCGAGGCGTGCACGCGAACTACGGCGTCGTCTACCCGCTGCTGCTCTCGCCGGTGTACCGCGCGATCGGGCCGATGTCGGACGTCTACCGCTGGTCGCAGGTCGTGAACGCGCTCCTCATCTGCTCGGCCGTCGTCCCCGCGTACCTGCTGGCGCGCCGTGTCGTCCGCCCGCACGCCGCCCTCGTCGCGGGCGCGCTCGCCGTCGCGATCCCGTCGACGGTCTACGCCGGGGCGATCATGACGGAGAACGTCTTCTACCCGGTGTTCCTTTGGCTCGCGCTCGCGCTCGTCGCGGCGCTCGAGCGGCCCACGCTCATGCGCCAGCTTCTGCTCCTCGCGGCGTGCGCGCTCGCGTTCGTCACGCGGGCGCAGACGGTGGCGATCGTCGTCGCCATCCTCACCGCGCCGATCGTCCTCGCGTGGATCGAGCGCGGACGCCCGCAGCGGCTCAAGGCGTTCGCGCCGCTGTACGGCATCGTCGGTGCTGCAGCACTCCTGGTCGTCGCCGTCGAGCTCGCACGCGGACATTCTCCGGCCGGAATCCTCGGCAACTACAGCGTCACCTCGAACGGCGGCTATCGCCCCTGGCCGGCGCTCGAGTGGCTCGTCTACCACCTCGCAGAGCTCGACCTCGCCGTCTTCGTCCTCCCGTTCGCCGCACTGATCGTGCTCGTCGCGAACGCGCGGCACCTCGATCGCAGGCTGCGCGTCTTCGTCGCTGCATCGGCGTCGCTCAGTGTGTGGCTCGCGCTCGAGGTCGCCGTCTTCGCGTCGCGGTACTCGCAGCGCATCGAGGAGCGGAACCTCTTCTATCTCATGCCGCTGCTCGTGATCGCGCTCCTCGCGTGGATCGAACGCGGGCAACCGCTTCCGCCGCGCGCATCGATCGCCGCCGCCGGGATCGCTGCCGCGCTTCCCGGCGCGATTCCGTTCGCGCACCTCTTCAACATCACGGCGCAGTCCGACACGATCGGTCTTCAGCCGTGGTGGTTCCTCGGCAACACGTGGACGGGACGCCACGGCGTCGGCGTCGTCGCCGTGCTGCTCGCGCTCACACTCGCGGCATGCTTCCTCTGGCTCCCGCGCCGGTACGCGCCGATGCTGCCCGTGGTCGTGGCCGTCGGGTTCCTGCTCACGTGGCTCCCGGTCGAGCTGTGGACGCACAGCTTCCCGCGACTCGCGTCGAGCGCGTATGCCCAGGGCGTCGGCGCCAAGGAGAAGAGCTGGATCGACCGCGCGGTCGGGCGCAACGCGCACGTCGGCGTCATCTTTGCGGGCGGGAACGACCTGAGCGTGTTCGAGAACGAGTTCTGGAACCGCAGCATCGACCGCGTGTACGGGCTCGGAGCGCGCCTGCCCGGCGACCTGCCCGAGATCCAGACGAGCGTCGATGCGGCAACCGGCCGGCTCCGCGGCGTCACCGAGCGCTACGTTCTCGCGCCGAACACGGTGCAGCTCGTCGGCACGCGCCTTGCAGCCGATCCCGCGAAGCAGCTCGTGCTGTACCGCGTCTCGCAGCCCGCGCGTGTGACGACGCGCGTCGTCGGCCTCTATCCGACGGTGCCTGGGGTCGAAGCGTGGTCGCGGGCCTCCGTCAGCTGGATCCGCTCGGAGTGCACGGGGGGCACGCTCGCCGTGAAGGTCTCGAGCGACGCGCAGCTCTTCAAGGGGACGGTCTCGACCGTGACGATCTCCGGCACGACGGCGGCGCACACGCTCAGCATCCCGCCGTCGACCGTCGACCGTCCGATCACGCTGAAGCTCGTCCCGCAGAACGGCGCGTGCCGCGTCGACTTCGCGATCACGCCGACGCGCGTGCCGTCGAAGGTCGAGCCCGGCAACCATGACACGCGGCACCTCGGCCTGCACTTCACGCAGCCCGTCTACCGGCCGTGAGAGTCGTCGTCGACGTCGCGCCGCTGTCCCATCCGCGGACGGGCGTCGGCAACTACATCCGCGGATCGCTGCGGGGCATGGCGGCCGCCGGCGCGGACGTCGTCGCGTTCGCGCCCTCGTCGGCCGCGGGCAGGCGTCTCATCGAGGACTCGCTCGACGGAATCGACGTCCAACGGCGCCTGCCTGTCGTCCGTGCGGCACATGCGCTCCGCACGGCGTGGTCGCGGGCCGGGTTTCCGCCGGTGGAGCGCTTCACCGGCGAGCTCGACGTCTTCCACTTCGGCGACTGGATGTACCCGCCTCAGCGCAGCGGGATCCGCTCGACGATGATCCACGATCTCGTTCCGCTCCACTTCCCGGACTGGGTCCACCGCCGCACGCGCCGCATGCACGGCGCGAAGTACCGGCACGTCGCGCGCGCGTGCGACGTCGTCATGGTCAACTCGGAGTTCACCGGCGACGACGTCGCGACGACGCTCGGTGTCGACCGCGATCGCATCCACGTCGCCTATCCGGGCGTTGACGCAGCGTTCACGCCCGAGGGGCCGAAGGCGCAAGGCGAGTACGTCCTCGCGGTCGGGACGCTCGAGCCGCGCAAGAACCTCGCGAACGCGATCGCAGCCGCGCAGCGGCTCGGCGTCGAGCTGCGCGTCGTCGGCGCGCGTGGCTGGGGCGGCGTCGAGGCGCAGGGAGCCGGTGTCACGTGGCTCGGCTATCCGTCGGACGGCGAGCTGCCGGCGCTCTACCGCGGCGCCGCCGCGTTCGTCTACCCCTCCCGCTTCGAGGGCTTCGGCATTCCCGTGCTCGAGGCGATGGCCTGCGGAACGCCGTGCGTGGTCTCATCGCATCCGTCGCTCGACGAAGCCGCGGGGGATGCCGCCGTGCGCGCGGATCCCGACGATGCCGAGGCGATTGCATCCGCGATCGAGCGGGCGCGGGCCGAACGGGACGAGCTCGTGCGGCGCGGCGCCGCGTACGCGCGACGGTTCACCTGGCTCGAGAATGGCAAGGCGCACCTGGCGGCGTGGTCGCGATGAAGGTCGCCGTCGACGTCACGCCGCTCGATCTCACGCGCGCCGGAACGGCCCGCTATCTCGGATCGCTCCTCCCGCGCGTCGAACGCGAGGCGACCGTCGAGCGGCTGCGCGGCTTCTCGGCCGGCAAGGCCGGCACCCTGTGGCTCGACCTCGCGTGGTATCCGCACGTCCTGCCACACCGGGCAAAGGGCGCCGACGTGCTGCACTGCCCGACCTATCGTGGGCCGGTGCGCAGCAGCGTCCCGCTCGTCGTCACCGTGCACGACCTCGCCGTCTTCCGTCATCCGGAGGCATTTCCGCCGTGGACGCGCACGTACAGCCGCATCGTCGTTCCGCGCGTCGTCCGCGCGGCGCGCATCGTCGCGGCCGTCTCCGAGTTCACCGCCGGCGAGCTCGAGGCGGTCCTGCGTGTGCCGCGCGAGCGCATCCGCGTCGTGCCGAACGCGGCCGAGGCGGCGTTCTCGGACGAGGGCGCGGCCGAGATGGGCGACTACGTGCTCGCGGTCGGCACTCTCGAACCGCGCAAGAACCTCGCGCGCACGATCGAAGCTGCGCAGCGACTCGGCGTGGAGCTGCGCGTCGCAGGCGCGCGCGGCTGGGGCGGAGTCGAGGCGCGGGGCGCAGGCGTCCGGTGGGAAGGCGAGGTCGGAGACGAGCAACTGGCGCGCCTGTACCGCGGCGCGCTCTGCGTCGCGTATCCGTCCCTGTACGAGGGCTTCGGCATCCCCGTGCTCGAGGCGATGGCATGCGGCGCACCGGTCGTCACCTCCCGCGGCGGCGCGACCGACGAGGTCGCGGGCGGCGCCGCGGTCCTCGTCGACCCGGAAGACGTGTCGTCGATCGCGTCGGGCATCGAGGATGCGATCGCGCGCCGCGACGAGCTCCGCGCGGCCGGCCTCCGCCGTTCGCACGACTACTCCTGGGACGCGTCGGCGAAGCTCCTGTTGCAGGCGTACGAGGACGCTGCGTGATCGTCGTCGACGCCGACTTCCTCGGCCGCCATCGCACGGGCGACGAGACGTACGTGCGCGAGCTGCTGCGCGCGCTCCCACGCGATCTCGATCTCGCCGCGGTCACGCGTCGTCCCGATCTCGTGCCCGAGGGCATTCGCGCAATCGAGCTCGACGTGCGCGTGCAGGAGCTCCGGATGCTGTGGGCGATGCCGCGGCTGCTGCGCCGGCTGCGCCCGAGCCTCGCCCACTTCGTGCACGCGATCCCACCTGCGCTGCCGTGCCCGGCGGTGCTGACGGTGCAGGATCTCTCGTTCGAGCGCGATCGGAGCGTCATGGGCGCGCGCGAGCGCGCGATCTTCAAGACCGTCGTGCCGTGGTCCGCGCGCCGCGCCGCCCACGTCTTCGCCATCTCCGAGCGCACGCGCGACGATCTCGTCGAGCTGTACGGCGTGCCGGAGGAGAAGATCACCGTCACGCCGCTCGCGCCCGGCCCCGAGTTCCGTCCCGGCGACGGCGGCCACGACGGGTATCTCCTGTTCGTCAGCAGCATCGAGCCGCGCAAGGACCCGCTCGCAGCCCTCTCAGCCGCGCGTTCGGTCGGCATGCCGCTCGTCGTCGTCGGTCCGCAGCGCGATCCCGCCCTCGTCGACGCGCTGCGCACGGGCGGCGCCGACGTCCGCGGCTACGTCTCGACGGACGAGCTCGTCCGTCTGTACCAGCGTGCCGCGTGCCTCGTCCACCCGTCGCTCTACGAGGGCTTCGCGCTCACGCCGGCCGAGGCGATGGCGTGCGGCACGCCCGTCGT
>DASYFU010000174.1:0-1536 GCA_036498225.1 Gaiellaceae bacterium
GCATGTTCCGCAACACCCTGTACGTGAGGTTCGTCCTGCTGATGCTGCTGCTTTCGGCGGCGGCGATCTTCCTCGGCGCCGAGCCCTGGGGGCCGACCTAGGCCGAACGGCCGGCGGGCGGGGGCTCACGCCCCCGCCCGCTGTACCCTCGCGTCCGTGACGGTCGTCGAGCTCGCTCTCTACGCGCTGCTCCTCGCCGTCGCGGCCTTGGCGGTCTGGCGGCGGCCCGTCGTCGCGCTCTATCTCTTCCTCGTCGGCCTCGCGATGCACAACGCGGTAATGGCGGCGCTCTACGCCGCGGGCGTGCGCGGCTCGACGCTGACGGCGATCGCGGCTTGGAAGGAGATCCTTGTCGCGGTCGCGCTCGCACGCGTCGTGCTCGGCGCGGTGCGTACGCGCCGCCTCCCGTTCAGTCCTTGGCTCGGGGACTGGCTCGCGCTTGCGTTCGCACTCCTCACCTGTATCTACGCAGTGATCCCGCAGTCGGTGCTCGGCGGTCACGCGGGTACGCACGCCGTCGCGCTCGCGCTACGTCACGACGTCGTTCCCGTCGCCGCGTACTTCCTCGGTCGCACCCTGTGTCTCGACCGCGACGATCTGCGACGCATCGCGTGGACGTTGCTCGGCGTCGCCGGCTTCGAGGCCGCGCTCGGCCTCGCCGACGTCTACGCCGTCTCGATCGGCTGGTGGCGGACGAACGGCGTGGTCGACTACTTCCACAAGCACCTCGGGTACGACTACCACGGCACCGGCGAGCATCCCGGCATCGCGGGACTGCCGGAGAACTTCGTCTACAACGTCGGCGGGAACAAGCCGTTCCTGCGCCGCCTGGTCTCCACGTTCCTCAGCCCGCTCGCGAGCAGCTACCTCTTCGTCGTCGCGCTGCTCGTCGCGATCGCGGCGATGCGGCGCCGCGCGCTCGCCATCGCGCTCGCAGTTCTCGCCGCCGCGGGGCTGCTGTGGACGTTCTCACGCGCGTCTCTGCTCGCCCTCGCGTTCGGCCTGCTCGTGCTCGCAGCAATCCGTCGTCGCCCGCTCGAGCTCGGCGCGGCCGTCGTCACCGTCGCCGTCGCGTTCGGCTGGGCGCATCTATTCCCGAAGATCGCGCCGACCGGGAACTGGACGAAGGCCGATCTCACGTATCAGCACGACCGCGCGACGCAACAAACAGGAACGGGGAACTTCAGCCCGACGAGCTTGAACGAGTCGTCGCTCCACTCGCACTGGATCAGCCTGCGCGGTGGCGCACGCACCGCGCTCCACCATCCGCAGGGCTACGGGCTCGGCAACGTCGGGCAGACCGCGTCGCGGACGAGCACGACGCCGCTCGCGGGCGAGTCGAACTACACGGAGCTCGGCGTCGAGCTCGGACTGCTCGGCTCGCTCCTCTGGATCGCCTGGGGGCTCGCGCTCCTCGCAGGGCTGGTGAGCGCGGGCCGCGACGATCTCTGGGCCGCTGGCATGGCGGCAGCTTTCGGGGCAGTGCTCGTCCTCGCGATCCAGACCGACGTGATCGGCGACCCGTGGATCGCGTAC
>DASYFU010000175.1:0-25663 GCA_036498225.1 Gaiellaceae bacterium
ATCGTGGCGACGAGGGCCGGTGTCCGGGCTACCTCCCACGCCTTGCGGCGGGCCTTCGCCGTCGCCTTCCTGACAAGCAATCCGGGTGCGATCGAAGCACTGCAGGCTCTGATGAATCACCGCCGGATCGACACGACCGAGGTCTACCTGCGAGCGTTGAACCGCGCGAAGTCGATGGAGGCCGTGCGAGGCTTGTCGTGGGGTGGAGCGGGGCACTTCGTGTTTCCGGTGCGAGAGGAAGCGGCACGAAAAAAGCCCCCGCTGAGCAGGGGCTTCTTCGAAGAGGCGCATACGGGATTCGAACCCGTGCCGCCGCCGTGAGAGGGCGGTGTCCTAGGCCACTAGACGAATGCGCCGCGGGACGGCGGTCAGTGTAGCGAGGCCTCGCCGTTCCTAGGCTCGCCGGGCGAGCACGACCGCTGCTCCGATGACGCCCACTGCGCTCGCTGCGCCGAGCACCGTCCACGTCAGCCCGGATCCGGCCGGCGCGGCCGAGAGGCCGATAGCCAGCGCGGCGACGGCGAGCGAGGCGATCGCGAGCGCGCCGAGCGCGCCGGCGCGCGCCGCCACGACCGCGCGCTCCGCGGGAATGGCAAACCGCTCGTCGATCGACCACGACCCGAGCTCCGCGGACAGGAACAATCCCACTGCCACGAGCGGCGCCGCCTCGTCGAGATGCCGGCCGCGCACGACGAGCGCGATGCCGTAGCCGACGGCCAGCAGGCCGACCGCCCACGGAATCATCTCGACGCTGGCGCGCACGAGCGCCCACAACAGGAACAGCGTGCCGACGGCGCCGATCCCGACCGTCGCTGCGATCGCCTCGTTCGAGCGCGCGAGCACGTACGCGAGGACTCCCGCGTACAGCGCGAGGGAAAGCGCGGCGAGCGCTATGCGCGCGCGGGCCTTGCGTATCGCCTGAATCGCGCCACCTCCTCGAGCGGGACGTTCAATGGTTCGCCGTCGATCCATTCGACGACGGGGATCCCCGCCTGCTGATAGCGCGCGCGCATCGCCTCGCGCGAAAGCCTCCACAGCCGGTACGACAGCCGTTCGAGCTCATCCGATCCATCGTCGACGAACGGCACCGGCGACACCTCGACGACGACGAGGTCGAAACCGCGCGCGCGGAGATCGAGTAGCGCGGGCGGCGTTCGCGGATCGAGCAGCGGCGTCAACGCGAGCACCAGCGCCTTCGGCGGGAGCGAGCGCGGCGGAAGCACGTCGACCCCGCGCGCCGCAAAGCTGAGGACGATGTCCATCTGCAGCAGCGAGTCGACGATGCGGTAGAGCTGGCGCGTTCCCGACGCCGGCAGCAGCCACGAGAGGAAGCCGCCGAAGCTGACGAGCCCGACGCGATCCTTCCGCTGCAGATAGCGGTGCGCGAGCGATGTCGCCGCGCGAACGGTCAGGTCGAGCGTGCCGCGGCCGCCGAGACGCGCGTCCGTGAACGTATCGAGGAAGAGGACGACGTCGGTGTTGCGCTCGGGATGCCGCTCGTTCACCCACAGTTCGCCGCGGCGGGCCGTCGCGCGCCAGTTGACGCGCCGCGGCCGATCACCCGCCGTCCACGCGCGAATGTCGGCGAACTCGATGCCGTCGCCCTTCGTGCGGGAGACCTGGTTGCCGACGAACACCTGCGTCTCGAGCGGCCCAAGCAGCGCGTGCAGCGCCTCGACGGTCGGGTAGACGCGCAACGGCGCGCTCCCGCCGAGTCGCGTCTCCCACGCGTAGAACCCGAGCCGGTCGCGGGCGCGCAGGAGCACCGGGCCGACGAGATAGGCGCCCCAACGGACGCACCTGAGCGGGATGTCGATCGTTCGTGTGTCGCCGGGCGCTATCGCGACCGCACGCGGGTTGCGGCTCTCGGTCGCCAGCCCGGCGGGAAGCTCGAGCAGGACGTCGATTTGTTCTGCAGCGTCTGCGCTCAGCTCGATCGTCGCGTCGACGATGTCCGACTCGAGCGCGCGCTCGCGATCGAGTGCGACGCGGCCGCGAAGCTGCGGCGTGCGGGCGAAGGCCGGCGCCGCGACCGCGGCGAGGGCGAAGGGAGCCGCGAGCGCCACGAGCTCGACCCGTCCGAGCGCGAGGCCCGCGAGGAGCGCGGCGGCGGCGATCGCCGCGTACGCGGGAAGCCGCGGCGACACATGCCTCGTCACGTCGTTGCGCGGACGTCCTCGGCCGGCGGCGTCGGCACCGAGTCGAGCGCCTCGGCGACGACGTCCTCACCGCGGATCCGTTGCACCCACAGTTCCGGCCGAAGCATCAAGCGGTGCGCGAGCGCAGGCACTGCGACCGCCTTCACGTCCTCGGGCACGACGAAGTCGCGGCCCGAGATCGCCGCCTTCGCGCGCGACAGCTTCAACAGCGCAAGGCTGCCGCGCGGGCTCGCGCCGACGGCGAGCTGCCGCGATGCGCGCGTCGCCGCCACGACGTCCACGATGTAGCCCTCGATCGAATCGGAGACGTGCACGCCCTCGAGCGCCTGCTGCATCGCGACGAGTGTCGGTGCGTCGACGACGGGCGACAGCTCGACCTCGTCCTCGCCGCGCTCGATGCGGCGGCCGAGCATCTCGATCTCGTCCTCGCGCGCGGGATACCCGATGCCGGCTCGGACGAGGAAGCGGTCGAGCTGCGCCTCCGGGAGCGGATACGTCCCTTCGTACTCGATCGGGTTCTGCGTCGCGAGCACGATGAAGGGCGGCGCGAGCAGGCGCGTCTCTCCTTCGCTCGTCACCTGCCGCTCCTGCATCGCCTCGAGCAGCGCCGCCTGCGTCTTCGGCGGGGCGCGGTTGATCTCGTCGGCGAGGAGAAGGTTGGTGAAGATCGGGCCCGGCATGAACTCGAACTCCGCGCGACGCTGGTCGAAGACCGACGAGCCGGTCACGTCGGAGGGCATCAGGTCGGGCGTGAACTGGATACGCGCGAAGCCGAGCGACGTCGCGCGTGCGAACGAGCGCGCCGTGAGCGTCTTCGCGAGACCGGGATAGTCCTCGAGGAGGACGTGCCCGTCGCTGAGGATGGCGAGCAGGATGAGCTCGAGCGGCTCGCGCTTGCCGACGACGGCGCGCTCGACCTCGTCGAGGATGCGGGAGGCGTGGTCGCGGAGCTCGACGAGGTCCATCAGAGACTCTCGATGGTGTCGAGGACCTCTGCAACGCGGCGCAGCGGAAGACCTGGAGCCGTTCGGTCGTCGGGCGCCGCGCGGTCTGGACGGAGCAGCTCCCAGGTGTCGGCGTCGAGCGCCTCGCGTGGGTTCCGCACGCGTGCCGCGGCGATCTCGAGGAGCAGTGGCCGAAGGCGCGTGTGAAATTCCCCGGCGCTCGCGGCGCTCAGCGTGAGATCGCGCTCCACGCGGACGAGCTCCGCCGGTCGCACGCGCACGGACTTCCGCGGTGCGAGCGCACGCTCGAGCTCGGACGACGATCGCTCCCATTCCTCTTCGATCCGAGCCATGCGGGTGAGCTCGGCGAGTGTGATCGCGGTCAGCGCCAGCACGTAGGCGGCGAGGATCTCACGGACGGAGATGGGGCGGAGGCCGAGCGCGATCGCGAGGCCGATCGTGATGACGACGACCTTCCCGATCGGCAGCCGCGGGCGCTTCACGCCGCCGCCTCCGCCGGCGCACGCAACTCGTCGCGCACGGTCTCGAGCGCGGCGATCGCCTCGTCGCGCATCGCGACGTCCGGCTGGTGGTGGCTGAACTTCGCCCATTCGAAGAGATCGGTGAGCCGCGTCACGGCCGGGGCGCTCGCGTGCAACTCGTGCAGCGCGCGCGCCAGGTACTCGCTCGGCGCCTCGGATGGGCGGCGGGGAAGCCCGGAGACCGCGAGCGCACGCTCCATCCGCGCGTAGGCGGCGATGATGGCGCGACGGATGTCCGGCTCGTTGCGCAAATCGTCGAGCGACTCGTCGAGCGCGAGCGCGACGTCCTCGTGGGATCGGTAGCGCCACTCCTTCAACGGCTTTGTGGCCCGGGTCGCGATCGCTGCCACACCCGCTGCGGCCAGCAACGCCGCGACGATCGCGATCTCGTCCCACCGCAGGTGCGCGCCGCGGCGGCCCGCCGCGGACGGCTCGCGCGGTACGACGGCCGGCGGGGCTCCTGTCTTTGCGCCCCGGTCGGTCGGCGACGTGATGTGGAAGTGCAAGTGCGCATGGATGAGGAGCCACGCGACGAGCATGGCCGTCGCCAGCGACACGAGGAACTGCGTCAGGCCGAAGGCGGGTCTCTGCTTCCGCGGGCGCTTCCACTTCGCGCCGAGGAGGCTCCAGACGTAGATCGCCATGATCGCCAGCGCGAACAGGGCGATCGTCGTGAAGACGTAGTCGAAGAAGCTCGGGGTCGGGCCTGTCCCCCTCGAGCCGGTGAGCGGCCTGCCGTTGCTGGCGAGCGCGGCGACCGCGAGCAGGCCCGCGACCGCGAGCACGACGGGCACCATGCGGCGCGAGCCCACTGTTACTTGAAGAGCCGGCGGAAGAAGAAGCCGATCCGCCGGTAGACGTTCATCGAGTGCTCGCGCTTCTCGATGGGCGCGAACGCCTTCCCCTCGAGCTC
Organism: Gaiellaceae bacterium; assembly: GCA_036498225.1. Lineage (GTDB taxonomy): Bacteria > Actinomycetota > Thermoleophilia > Gaiellales > Gaiellaceae > Palsa-739. Next base: position 4,559 of record DASYFU010000175.1, read on the forward strand.
GCGCACATCTGCGCCGATCGACGCGCCCAGGCCGCCCTTCGAGTCGGGCTCGATCTGGGCGGTCGTCGCGGGCTCGAGGTACTCGCCGAGCGCTGTTGCCTGCTCGTGCGTGAGCGAGAGGTGCACCTCGCCCTCGAAAATCTGCGTGACCTGCTCGGCCGGCACGTAGCGCGGCTTGCCGAAGGCGCTCGTCGCGATCGCGAGCCCGTCGAAGATGTCGGCGTTGTCGTCGCCGGCGACCTCGTCCACCGCGCCGACCTCGGGCCCGTCGGCCGCGAAGACCTTCCAGCCGGGACGGATCATCAACCAGGAGACGGGATCGGGCATCGCGCACCCAATCGTGACAGATCGCGGGCTTAGACTCCGGCCGATGGACTCGAGCGTCAGCTGGCGCGTGCCGTCGCCCCGCCTCCTCGCGGTGCGGCGCGTGCAGGTTGCGGTCGTCACCGTCGCGGCGATCGTCGTCGCCGCCGTCCTCGGATCGCGAGGCGGTGCGGCAGTCGCCGCCGGTGGAGTGGCCGGAGCGCTCGTCCTCGGCATCGCCGCCGAGTGGTTCGTCAGGCGGCGGATCAAGGCCTGGGGCTACGCCGAACGGGAGGACGACCTGCTCGTGCGGCGCGGCGTCATGTTCTCGCGGCTTTCGGTCGTGCCGTACGGGCGCATGCAGTTCATCGACGTCACCGCGGGTCCCGTCGAGCGGTCATTCGGGCTCGCGACGGTGCGCATGCACACCGCCGCCGCCGCGAGCGACGCCCGCATTCCGGGGTTGCCGCATGACGAAGCAGCGCGCCTGCGCGACCGGCTGGCCGAGCTCGGCGAGGCGCAGGCCGCCGGGATATGACCGAGCCGGACGGCTGGCGCCGTCTCCATCCGCTGTCGCCCGTCGTGCGCGGCGGCCGCGCGACGATCGCCATCGCGGTCATCCTCCTGCCGTCGGTCTTCGGCGCCCGCCGCTCGAGCAACACGGCGATCGAGCTCGGAGCCGTGGCGGTGATCGTCGGCCTCGGATTCGTGTCGTGGCTCGTCACGCGCTGGCGGGTCGACGGCGACGACCTGCGCATCGAGACCGGGCTCATTCGGCGGCAGTCGCTTCGCTTTCCGCTTTCGCAGGTGCAGGCGATCGACGTCATTCGCCCCGGGCTCGCGCGGATATTCCGCGTCGCCGAGCTGCGGTTGCGCATGGGCGGTGCGACCGGAAAGACCGCCCGGCTTGCGTACCTGCACGAGCGCGAGGTCGAGCCCCTGCGCGACCGCCTGCTCGCGCTCGCCCGTGGGACTCCGCACGTCGACGAGGCGCAGGAGCTGCGCCGCGACGAGCGCGTGCTCGCGCCGGTTCCGACCGGCAGGCTGGTCGGGTCGATCCTCATCAGCGACGTCGGGATCCTGGCCGAGGCAGTGCTCGTCGGGCTCGTGCTCGGGATCGTGTTGGCGCCCTCCGCTGCCGCGGGCATCGCGAGCGGAGGCGCGGTCTGGATCCTTTCCGTCTTCCAGCTCGTCTGGCGTCGCTTCAACCAGGAGTACCGGCTCACCGTCGTCGAGATCGACGACGGCCTCGTGCTCCGCGGCGGGCTCGTCGGGCTCACGGCCGAGACGATCCGGCCGGGACGCGTCCAGGCGGTGCGCATGGTCGAGCCGATCGCGTGGCGTGCGCTCGGGTGGTGCCGTCTGGAAGTCGACCTCGCCGGTCGCCAGCGCGCGGAAGGCGAGGGGCGCGCGCAGCGGCGCTCGCTCCGTGCCGTGCTTCCCGTCGGAAGTCGCGCGGTCGCGGAGGAGCTGCTCGACCATCTCCTGCCTGATCGTCCGCGCGAGCAGACGCGGCCGCCGCGCCGCGCGGTGTGGAAGAGCCCGCTGCGCTACCGCATGCTCGCGTGGGGCCGCACGCCGACATGCGTCGCGACGACGAGCGGAAGGTTACGGCGGGCGACGAACTGGGTCGCGCTCGAGAAGGCGCAGAGCCTCCGCCGTGTGCAGGGCCCGCTTCAGCGCCGGCTGCGGCTCGCGAGCGTCCACGTCGACACGGCGGGCCGCAACGTGCACGCGGTCATCCGCGACCGTGACGTGGAGGAGGCGAACAATGCGCTCGTGGAGCTCGTTGCGTCGGCCGAGTCGGCTCGGCACGCGGCGTGAGAAGCTGCGGGACAGGGATTCGAACCCCAACTTCCGGTTCCAGAGACCGGCGTCCTACCGTTAGACGATCCCGCATCGGATCGCCTCGGATTGTAGCGAGGTCAGACTTCGAGCCTGTACACGGGCACGAGCCGCCGCTCGGTCTCCGTGTCGATGTGCGCGACCACTTCGACGTACGGCTCCAGCCCGGAGCCGCGCAGCTTCGCGCGAAGGAGGCCGTCGACCTGGAAGAGCCCTGACGAGTTGTTCATCCGGATCTCGATCAGGATCGGTCGCTCCTCGCCGTCGGTGATCGTGACGTCCTCGATCGCCGCCGCCGAGAGCGAATGCATCGACACGCGCCCGCGCTCGAAGCCGATGCGGGATCGGCCCTTCGCCATGTCGAGCGCGTCGGCGACGCGCACGATGCCGGCGTCCGTCGTCAGTGGCTCGCCGTCGGCGCGGTGGCTGATGATCGCCTGCAGCACCTCGGAGACGACGACGGTGCGCTCGGGCTCGTCGTAGATGCCGGTCAGGAGCTCGCGCATCTTCGGCTCCGACAGGAACAGGCTGAAGTCCTCGTGGCCGTGGCGATGGATCGACATCCCGATGCAGTGCATGAGGGCGGCGAGCGTGACGACCACTTCGGCGTCGTCGTTCGTCATGCCGTAGTCGCGCACCATCGCCGACTCCACGCCGTGCTTCGTCAGCTGCCGCAGGAGCTTCAGCGCGATGTTGGCGACGATCTGGACGTGCACCCACGAGTGGTCGTTGATCTCCATGCGCGCGACCGCGTTCACGTTCGACACGTGCCACCACGCCTTGACCTGCTTGTCCGCGTTTACGCGGTCGATGAGCGTCCGCAGCTTCCGGTTGCCGCGCACCGGCACGTTGATGCGCATGCGCTCGATCGCCTCGGCAGGGGTGAGCTGCGCCTCCCGTTCCGCCTCCACTGGGATGGGCTGGTCGATCCGCTCGGCGGTCTCCTTGTCGATCGCCATGGATGCAGTCTGACGCATGTGCCATACATCAGGCATGCATCCTGAGCACCCCGTCCGCCTGGTCGTCCGGGACGACCTCCGCCGGAACAGGGCATCGGTCTTCTTCCGACTGATCCTCGCGATCCCGCACTTCATCTGGATCTTCCTCTGGTCGATCGCGATGATCTTCGTCGCCATCGCGAACTGGCTGGTCACGCTCGTGACCGGCACGCCGAACGCGACGATGCACGGCTGGAGCTGCGCGTACGTCCGCTACTCGCTCCACCTCAACGCCTATCTGTACCTCGTCGGGAACCCGTACCCGGGCTTCATGGGCGAAGAGGGGGAATACCCGATCGACGTGCGGCTGCCGGCACCGGCGCCGCAGCCTCGGTGGAAGACGTTCTTCCGCCTGTTCCTCGCCGTTCCGGCGCTCCTGCTCACCACGATGCTCGGCGGCGGAACCGGGTTCACCTACACGTCGAGGAGCGGCGGCTCGCGGTACTCGGGCTTCAGCGCGCGCGGGGCACTCGCTGCCGTGTGCGCGTTTCTCGGGTGGTTCGCGATCCTCGTGAAGGGCGAGATGCCGAAGGGCCTGCGCGACGCCTCCGCCTACGGCGTCGGCTACGGGGCGCAGACGGTCGCGTACCTCCTCTTCGTCACCGACCGGTACCCGGACGCCGATCCGACGGCGATGCTCGACGGCGTCGGGCGCCCGCCCGTTCACGTCGTTCGCGTGGTCGGCGACGCGGACGATCTCCGCCTCTCGCGGGTGCTGGTGTTCTTCCGCCTCTTGCTTGCGATCCCCCACATCGTGTGGCTCGTTCTGTGGGGCGCCGCGACGATCATTGCGGTCATCGCGAACTGGTTCGTGACGCTGTTCAGCGGGACGCCCGCACGTTCGCTGCACGCGTTCGTGTCGCGGTACGTGCGCTATCAGCTGCACGTGTACGCGTTCCTCTATCTCGCCGCGAATCCGTTCCCCGGCTTCACCGGCGCGCCCGGCAGCTACCCGCTCGACCTCGAGCTGCCCGGTCCGGCGCGACAGAACCGGTGGAAGACGGGGTTCCGGATCATCCTCGCCGTCCCGGCGTTCATCGTCAGCAGCGCCCTCGGTTACGGCCTCGGCGTCACCGCCTTCCTCACCTGGTTCGTCGGCCTCGCGCGCGGTTCAGCGCCGTGGGGGCTCCGCAACTTCGCCGCGTACGCGCTCCGCTATCAGGCGCAGGCGAACGCGTACGCCTCGCTCCTGACGGACGCGTACCCGCACGCGAGCCCGCTCGAAGGTGCGCCGACACCGCAGCACGAGTTCGCCGAAGCAGCCGAAGCGACGTGACCGCCACTCGCGCGGCGCTTGCCGCCGCGCTCGCCGCAGCGTGGGCGGCTGCAGCATGGTTCCTGTGGCGCACGACCGTCCCTGCGTCGCTCCACCTTCCGCACGTCGACGAGCACCGCTTCTTCACCGCGGCGCAACTCCATGCGGCTGCGAGCTTCTCCACCGTCTCCGACCTGCTTTTCTGGGGCTCGACGCTCGCGCAAATCGCTGCGCTCGTCGCGTTTGCGCGCTGGGGAGCACGGTGGGCGCGCGAATCGGCCGCCGGCCCGCTCGGCACGGGGATGCTGCTCGGGATGCTCGGGTTCGCGCTCGTCTGGGCCGCCCAGCAGCCGCTCTCCGTCGTCGACCTCTGGTGGCAGCGCCGGCACGGGCTCTCGAGCGTCGGCTACGCATCGTTCGTCTTCGGGGACTGGTTCGCGCTCGGCGGCCAGTTCGTCTTCCTCTGCGTCGCGCTCGCGATCGTCATGGGCCTCGCGCGCCGCCTGCGGCGCAACTGGTGGCTGTTGGCCGCGCCCGCGTTCGTCGGGCTCGCGCTGCTGTTCGCGTTGGTCGACCCGTATCTCATCGGGACGCACCGCCTCGCCGACCAGAAGCTGCAGCTGATCGCCGCCCAGCTCGAGCGGAAGGAGGGCGTCGGTCACGTTCCGGTGGTAGTCGACCGAATTCACGACGTCACGTCGCTGCCGAACGCCGAAGCGGTGGGCATCGGGCCGACGAGGCGTGTCGTCCTCTTCGACACGCTCCTCGATGGCCGCTTCACGACGGGCGAGCTGAAGGTCGTCATGGCGCACGAGCTCGGGCACCTCGCGCGCAACCACATCTGGAAGGACGTCGGGTGGTACGCGCTGTTCGCGTTCCCGGGCACGTTCCTGCTCGGCCTCTTCGCGCGGCGCCGCGGTGGGATGGGGGAGCCGGAGGCGATTCCGCTTGCGCTCCTCGCGCTCGTCGTCCTTCAGCTGTTAGCGGTGCCTCTGCAGAACGCGATCAGCCGTCACATGGAGTCCGAGGCCGACTGGCGCGCGCTCGTCACGACGCGCGACCCGCGGGACGCGATCGGGCTCTTCCGCCGCTTCGTCCCCGCGACGCTCGATGAGCCGAACCCGTCGACGTGGGACTACATCTGGGAGGAGAACCACCCCACCATCGTGCAGCGGATCGCGATGGCGGAGGCGTGGCAGGCCTACGTCCGGCGGCCCGGTCACGCTTGAGCCATGGAGACTGCGGCAGGCGCGTACGGCGGTCCCCGCGCGGGCTTCTGGCGGCGGTTCGCCGCCGCCCTCATCGACGGCATCATCGTCGGCGTCGTTGCCGGCATCCTCGAGGCGGCGCTGCACAGCACCGGCTACTTCATCGGCGTCGTCATCGGCGTCGCCTACTACGGGTGGCTCGAAGGCGGTGCCTCCGGCCAGACGCTCGGTAAGCGCGCCATGGGCATCCGCGTGTACGACCTGCGCGGCCGCGGGCCGATCGGTTTCGGTCGCGGCGTCGGCCGCTATTTCGCGCGCATCCTGTCCGCGATTCCGCTCTTCCTCGGCTACTTCTGGATGCTCTGGGACTCCGAGAAGCAGACCTGGCACGACAAGATCGTCGGCACCGTCGTCGTGCCGGTAGACGCGTATCCCATCGGCTAGGCGACGTCCGCGGCCCAGTCGCCGTAGAGCGACGTGTACAGGCCGCGGCGCGCGAGCAGCTGCTCGTGCGAGCCCTGCTCGACGATCAGGCCGTGCTCGAGGACGACGATCAGGTCGGCGTCGCGGATCGTCGACAGGCGATGCGCGATGACGAACGCCGTGCGCTCGGCGAGCAGGATGCGCAGGGCCTGCTCGATCTTCCGCTCGGTGCCGATGTCGACCGACGACGTCGCCTCGTCGAGGATGAGGATGCGCGGGTCGGCCAGCAGCGCGCGTGCGAAGGCGACGAGCTGCCGCTGGCCGAGGGACAGGCGCGAGCCGCGCTCGCCGAGCTGCGTCTCGTAGCCGTCCTCGAGCCGCAGGATGAAGTCGTGCGCGCCGACGAGCTGCGCCGCGCGGACGATCGCGTCCGCGTCCGCGCCGGGCTTCCCGAAGGCGATGTTCTCCGCGACGGTTCCTGCGAAGAGGAAGCCTTCCTGCGGGACGACGCCGAGCTGCGCGCGGAGCGACTGCTGGGTGACGTCGTTGAGGTCGAGGCCGTCGATCATGATCCGGCCGCCTGTCGGCTCGTAGAAGCGGGCGAGCAGCTTCGCGATCGTGGATTTGCCCGCACCGGTATGGCCGACGAGCGCGACCGTCGTTCCGGCGGGAACGTCGAGGTCGAGCCCGTGCAGCACCTCGTCCCCGCGGCCGTAGGCGAAGCGAACGCCCTCGAAACGGACGTTGCCCGCGATCGCCGGTAGGTCACCTGCGCCCGGCCGGTCCTCAACCTCGGGCCGCTGCTCGAGGATGCCGATGATCTTGTCGAGCGCCGCGGTCGCCGAGAGGAACGTGTTGTAGAGCTGCGACAGCTGCTGCACCGGGTCGAAGAAGTTCTGCACGTAGAGCATGAAGGCGAAGAGCGTGCCGAGTGAAATCGAGTGATTGAAGTACAGGTGGCCGCCATAGCCGAGCACCACGGCGAGCGCGACCGTCGACAGGAAGTCGACGAACGGGAAGTACACGCCGTTCAGCACGACCGTCTGCATGTTCGACTCGCGGTAGCGCTTCGCGACCTCGCGGAAGTTCGCGTACGCGGCGTCCTCGCGCGTGAACGCCTGCACGACGCGCATGCCGGAGATGTCCTCGGCCAGCGTCGCCGTGACGAGGCCGAGCCGTTCGCGCACGTCTGCGTAGGCGCTCGCGGAGTGCTTGCGGAAGATCACGGTCGCGACGCTCATGAGCGGGATGACCGCGCACGTCGCGAGCGCGAGCCGCCAGTCGAGGATGAACAGCAGCACTGCGGTGCCGGCGAGCGTGAGCGTGCTCTGCACGAGCGTCGTCACGCCGTCGGTGACGAGCTGATCGATCGCCTCGACGTCGTTCGTGAGCCGGCTGATGATCACACCTGCGCGATTGCGCTCGTAGAAGCCGAGCGACAGGCGCTGCAGGTGCCCGAAGAGCTGCTTGCGCAGGTCGGCGAGGATCCGCTCGCCGACCCAGCCGGTGAGGTACGTCTCGACGTACGTCATTCCCCAGTTGGCGAGGCCTGCGGCGACGAAGATGACGACGACGATCTCGAGCTTCGCGCCGGTGTGGCCGTTGATCGCGTCGTCGAGCGCGTACTTCGCGAGGTACGGCGGCGCGAGCGCCGTCGCCGTCGCAGTCAGGAGCGAGATGACCGATAGCCCGGTGCGGCCGCGGTACGGCCGCGTCAGCCGCCAGAGCGTCCCGAACCGGCGCCTCGTCGTCCGCCAGGACCAATCCTCGACATCGGCGTCGCGCTCGCGCATCAGGCTGCTGCCGGGCTGGTGAACCCTCATGCCACGTCCGCCCGCGCCTCGACTGCGTCCGCGAACTGCCGCTCGAGCAGGCCGTGCTCGTAAATCTCGCGGTAGACCGCGCTCGTGCCGACGAGCTCGTCGTGCGTCCCGCGCGCGGCGATGCGCCCGTCGGCGAGGACGACGATCTCGTCCGCGAGCGCGATCGTCGAGAGGCGGTGCGCAATGATCAGCGTCGTCCGGCCCTCCATGGCGGTGCGGAGCCCGGTTCGGATCTGCGCTTCGGTCGACGCGTCGACCGACGCGGTCGCATCGTCGAGGATGAGGACGCGCGGGTCGACCGCGAGCGCGCGCGCGATGGCGATCCGCTGGCGCTGGCCGCCTGAGAGCGTGATGCCGCGCTCGCCGATGACGGTGTCGTAGCCCTGCGGCAGCCGCTCGACGAACTCGTGCGCCTGCGCGAGCCGCGAGACGCGCTCGACCTCCCCGTCGGAGATGCCGGCGCTGCCGAACGCGATGTTCTCCCGGACGGTGGCGGAGAAGAGGAACGGATCCTGTGCGATCACGCCGATCGCGCTGCGGAGCGAGGTGAGCGTCACGTCGCGGACGTCCTGGCCGTCCACGGTGATGCGTCCGGCGGTCGCGTCGTAGAAGCGCGGGACGAGCGAGGTGAGCGTCGTCTTGCCCGAGCCCGTGTGGCCGATGAGCGCGACCGTCCGCCCCGCCGCGATGTCGAGATCGATGTCCTGGAGTACGGGCCGGCCCGGCTGGTACTCGAACGAGACGTGCTCGAAGCGGACACGACCGGGGCCTGGCCCCAGACGTGTCGCGGCGGGACGATCGGCGATCTCCTCCGGCTCGTCGATCACCTGAAAGATGCGCTCGCCGGAGGCCGTCGCCCTCTGCGCCTGGCCGATCCACATGCCGAGCGAGCGCAACGGCGTGACGAGCATGCCGAGGTAGAGGAAGATCGCGCTGAAGCTGCCCGGCGTGAGGTCGCCGCGCGCGACCATGCGGGCGCCGACGAGCAGGACGAACGCCTGCGCGAGCAGTGGCACGAAGGAGATGAGCGGCACGTACGTCGCGCGCTGGCGGTTCGCCTTCAGCGTCTGGTCGAAGACGAGCTCCGACCGGTACTCGAACTTGTCCTCCTCTGCCGGCTCCTGCGCGAAGGCCTTCACGACGTGGACGCCGACGATGTTCTCCTCCGCGACGGTGGCGACGTCGGCGAGGCGCTGCTGCACATCGCGCAGCGTCGGATGCGCAATGTGGCTGTACCGGTACGCGAGGACCACGAGCGGCGGCGTGATCGCGAGCGCGATGAGCGCGAGCTCCCACTGGAAGAAGAAGAGAACGACGGTCACCGAGACGACGGTGAGCACGTTCTGGAAGAAGAAGATGAGGCCGTACCCGAGGAAGAAGCGGACGCCCTGCAGGTCGACGGTCGCACGCGACATGAGCTGCCCGGTCTGATGGCGGTCGTAGAAGCCGTACGACAGACGGACGAGGCGCGCGTACAAGTGACTGCGCATGTCCATCTCGACGTCGAGCGCCTGCTTGCCCGAGAGGAGGCGCCGCCCGAGCATGAACGCGGCCCGGGCGAAGCCGAGGGCGACGATCTCGCCGACGGTCAGCCAGAGGCGATGGTGGTCGTGGTGGATGAGCGCGCCGTCGATGACATTGCGGCCCGTAAGCCAGACAAGCGCGATCTGCGCCGCCTGCGAGCCGACGGCGAGGACGATGGAGATAGCGACGCCGACCCGGTAGGGACGGAGGAAGCCGAGCAGACGCACGAACGTCGCCCGGTACGGGACGGCACTCACCTTCTCAATGTAGACGCGAGAGCTCCTCTCGCACGAGCGTGAGCGCGCGCTCGAGCCGCACGCGATTCGCCGGAACGTTCGGCCAGCTGCTCGCTCCCGAGGGATGCGGCAGCGGGACGACGGGGACGCCGTCGAGCTCGTACCGCTCGCCGATGCACTCGGTCAGCGATGCGGGAAGGCCGAGGAGCTGCCGAAGCGCGAGGCCGCCCGCCGTGACGATCAGCCCTGGTCGGAGGAGCTCGAGCTCCCACGGGCGCCAGAACGCGCACAGCTCTTGCTCACGCGGTGACGGCGCGCGGTCGCCGCGGCCCGACGCGGCGCGACCGGGATAGCAGCGCGTCACCGATGCGCAGTAGAACGTCGCGTAGAACGCGTCCTCGTCCAGCTCGAGCCAGCGCCGCAGCGTCTGTCCGGCGCGACCGCGCCACGGCAAGCGTTCGTCGCCCTCGACGATGCCGGGCGCCTGGCCGTACAGGTACGCATGTTGCTGCGCGAACGGCGCGCGCACCGGCAGCGACTCGAGCGGGAAACCGGCCTCCGTGCACGCGCGGCAGCCCGATAGGTCGCGGTGGAGCGATGCGATCGACCGATACGCTGTTTTTCGAGTGGTCATGCGCGATCTCTTCTCGTTTCCGAATCCCGTCAACGAGACGTCCGCACGGCTCGTCGCGGGCGTCGTCGCCGTGCTCGCCGTCGCGGCGATCGCATTCCAGCAGGGCTGGATCCTGCCCGTGCTCGCCTACGGCTTCGTCGCGCGCGCCCTGACCGGGCCGAAGCTCAGCCCGCTCGCGCTCGTGGCGACGCGCGTCGTCACGCCGAGGCTGCACGTCGTGCATCGGTTCTCGCCCGGGCCGGCGAAGCGCTTTGCGCAGACGATCGGCGCCGTCTTCACGACGACGGCCGCGCTCCTCTGGTACGTCGCCGCCCAGCACACGGCAGCGCTCGTCCTCGCGGGGGTCATCGCCGTGTTCGCGTCGCTCGAGTCCGGGCTCGGGCTCTGCGTCGGCTGCAAGGCGTTCTACCTCGGCATGCGCCTCGGGATCGTCCCGCCGAGCGTCTGCGAGGACTGCGCGCCCTTTATCTCGGCGTAGTCTCTGCGCGTGCTCCCGCTCGAGAGCGTCCCGAACTTCTCCGAAGGCCGCGATACCGCGGTGATCGCCGAAATCGGTGATGCGCTCGCGCGCTACGCACGGCTGCTGGACGTCCATGCGGACGCCGACCACAACCGGTCGGTCTTCACCATCGTCGGCGACGAGGCCGCGATCGTCGATGCGCTTCTCGCCGGCATTGCGGTCGCGCAGGAGCGCATCGACCTCCGCGGGCACGAGGGAGTGCATCCCCGCATCGGCGCCGCCGACGTCGTCCCCGTGATCGCGATACGTCCCGAGGATGCCGAGCTCGCACGGGAGACAGCTCGGATCGCCGCCGAGCGCATCGGCAACGAGCTCGAGCTCCCGGTCTTCCTGTACGGCGAGGTCGGCGACGGACGCGCGCCCGCGTTCTTCCGTCGCGGCGGGACGGACGAGCTGCAACGCCGCATCGACGAAGGCGAGCTTGCGCCGGACTTCGGCCCGCCGCGGCTCGATCCGGCAGCGGGGGGCGTCATCGTCGGCGCGCGCCGGCCGCTCATCGCCTTCAACGTCAACCTCGCGCACGCCGACGTCGATGCGGCGCGGGAGATCGCCCGCGTCGTGCGCGAGCGCGACGGCGGCTTTCCCGGCGTTCGCGCGCTCGGGCTCGAACTGCCTCAGGCGGGCCACGCGCAGATCAGCATGAACGTCGAGGACTGGGAAGCGGCGGCGCTGCACGACATCGTCGCTGCGATCGAGCGCGAGGCGGCCGCGCGTGGCGTCGAGCTCGCGGGCGCCGAGCTCGTCGGGCTCATGCCGGCGGGTGCGGCCGCCGCCGCGGCCGGCGCGCTGTTGCGCATCCAGGGCTTCGACGCGTCACACGTTCTCGAGCTGCGCCTGCTCGAGTAGCGCGCGACCGACGACGGCGCCCTCGAGGCCGAGCCCGGCGAGCGCACCCAGGTCCCCCTTGCTGCGGACGCCGCCGGCCGCCAGGACGGGGCCTCCGAAGCGGCGCGCGACACGCCCCATCAGCACGAGGTCGGGACCGGCGAGCGTCCCGTCCCGGTCGATCGCCGTGCAGAGGAGCCGCGCGACGCCCGCGGCGACGCACCGGTCGACCGCGTCGTCGACGGAGAGCCCGCTGCCGTGCTCCCAGCCGCGGACGCGCACCTCGCCGTCGCGGACGTCGACGGCGACGACGAGCCGGTCGCCGAGCGCGTCGACGTACGCCTCCGGGCCTTGCTCGAACGCGGCCGTCCCCACGATGACGCGCGCAGCCCCGGCGCCGAGGAGCGCGTACGCGTCGGCCGGGCTGCGCACGCCGCCGCCGAGCTGGAGCGGAACAGGGTCGATCGCGGCTGCGAGGCTGCGCGTCAGCTCGATCGGGGCGCCGCCGTCCCGAGCGGCATGGAGGACGACGACGTGGAGCAGGGGAGGGCGCGCCCGGGCAAAGCGCCGTGCGAGCTCCACGGGATCGCCGGCTTCACGCGCAACCGCGTCGAAGTCGCCCTTCTCGAGCCTGACGGCCCGGCCGTCGAGGACGTCCACGGCGGGTATGAGTTGAAAGCCTTGCTGCACCGTGTTACCATGCTAACACGATGGAGCCACGACATTGGCCGACAAAGGAACATCGAGACCTCTTCGAGACGGTCGCCTCGCTCCGGACGAAGGAGGAGGCGCAGCGCTTCCTCCGGGATCTCTGCACGCGGGCGGAGCTGGACGCGATGGCGCACCGCTGGCAGGTGGCGCGGCTCCTGGACGAGGGTCTGCCGTACCTGGAGGTGGCGCGCAAGGCGCACGCCTCGACGACGACGGTGACGCGCGTCGCGCAGTGGCTGCGCCGCGGCGAGGGCGGGTACCGGCTGGCGCTCCAGCGGCGGCGAAAATCCTGAAGATCGCCGTCCCCTCGAAGGGCCGCCTGCGCGATCCCGCGATCGCGCTCCTCGAGGACGCCGGCCTCGGCCCGGAGACGCCCGGCGACCGCGCGCTCGCGTTCCCGTGCCGGAACGCGCCGGTCGAGGCGCTCCTTGTGCGCGCGGACGACATCCCGGAGTACGTGCAGGACGGCGTCGTCGACTGTGGCATCACCGGCCTCGACATCGTGCGCGAACGCGGCGCGAACGTCACCGAGCTGCAGACGCTCGGCTTCGGGGCCTGCACCCTCGAGGTCGCCGTCCAGGAGGAGTCGGACGTCGGCGCGCCGGACCAGCTCGACGGCGCGCGCATCGCGACGAGCTTCCCCCGCCTCGCCCGCGAGCTCATGCCGGTCTCGATCGAGCTCGTCGACGTGCACGGCTCGGTCGAGCTCGCCCCGCGCCTGGGCCTCGCCGACGCGATCGTCGACCTCGTCTCGAGCGGGAGCACCTTGCGCACGAACGGGCTGCGTTCGATCGGCGTGCTGCTCGCCTCGGAGGCCGTTCTCATCGGGCCGCCCGAGCCGCGGGACGACGCGGTGCAGCTCGCGGGCGTGTTCCGGAGCGTCGTCGACGCGCGCGCGACGCGCTATCTGATGTTGAACGCGCACGAGGATTCGCTGGAGGCGATCTGCGCGCTCGTGCCCGGCTCGCGCGCGCCGAGCGTGCTGCCGCTGTCGGAGCCGGGGATGGTGGCCGTGCACAGCCTCGTTCCGGCCGCGGACATCTGGCGCTTGCTGCCCGAGCTCGAGGCCGCGGGTGCGTCGTCGATTCTTCTCGTCCCCGTCGAGCGCATGCTCGGATGACGATCGTCGAAGACGTGAAGGCGCGCGGCGAGGAGGCCGTGCGCGAATGGGCGCTGCAGCTCGACGGCGTCGAGCCCGCGCGCGCGGAGCCGGACGGCGAGCTGCCCGAGGAAGCCATCCTTGCACTCGCCGATCGCGTGCGCCGCTGGCACGAGGCGCAGCGGCCGGCCGACGTGCGGCTCGAGGTCGAGCCGGGCGTGCAGCTCGAACGCCGGTGGGTGCCGCTCGACTCCGTCGGCGTGTACGTGCCGCGCGGTCTCGTCTCGACGCTCGTCATGTGCGCGGTGCCTGCGCAGGTCGCAGGCGTGCGCCGGATCGTCGTGTGCACGCCGCCCGACGGCGCGGGCCTCGTCGCCCGCGCCGCGGAGCTGCTCGGGATCGACGAGGTCTGGGCGCTCGGCGGCCCGCAGGCGATCGGATACCTCGCGTACGTCGCGCGCGTGGACAAGATCGTCGGTCCCGGCGGCCCGTACGTGAACGACGCGAAGCTCGAGGTCGCGCGCGACGTCGCGATCGACCTTCCCGCTGGTCCGTCCGAGGTGGTCGTCGTCCTCGGCGCGGGCGGCGACCGCCGGCTCGCGGAGCTCGAGCTCGCCGCGCAGGCCGAGCACGGCCACGAGGCGGTCTGCCGCATCGTGGCCACGCTCGAGGAGGCTGAGGCGCTCGCGCCCGAGCATCTTGTGCTCCTCGGCGATGCCGAAGCACTTGCGCCGCGGGTCCGCAACGCCGGCGCGGTGTTCGTGGGCGAGTGGTCGCCCGTTCCGAGCGGCGATCTCGGAACAGGCGCCAATCACGTTCTCCCCACGGGCGGCTGGGCGCGCTCGGTCGGCGGCCTCGGCCTCGAGACGTTCATGAAGCCGATCACGATCCAGCGGCTGACGCAGGAGGGGCTCGAGCGCGTGCGGCCGACGGTCGAGGCGCTCGCCGCCGTCGAGGGACTGCCTGCGCACGCGGCAGCGGTGCGGCGATGAGAGCGCTCGGCGCTGGGTTCCAGATGTACGGCTGGGCGCCGTCGACGGCGGAGCTCGCGCACCGCGCAGGTCTCGATCCGGTCGAGATCCTGCGCTTCGACGGCAACGTGCCGGCGCTGCCGCTCCCGACGTCACGGCCGGCGGCGATCGCATCTGCGCTCGCGCGCGTGAACGAGTATCCGCACGGCGGGTATCCCGACATCCATGAGGCGATCGCCGGGTACGCCGGCGTCGAGCCCGAGAACGTCGTGCTCGGCGCAGGCGCCGACGACCTGATCATGCTCGTCGCGCGCGCCTACGCGGGCGCGGGGGACACCGTCTCCGTTCCCGAGTCGCCGACGTATCCGCTCTTCCGCATCGCCGCCCAGCTCGCCGGCGCCGACGTGGGCGACGACGAGCCCGTGTTGACGTTTGCGTGTCGGCCGGCGAACCCGACCGGTGCGCTCGAGGCGATTCCCTCGGCGCGGCCGCTCGCCGTCGACGAGGCGTACTTCGAGTACGCCGACGACCCAGGTGCGGTCGGCCTGATCGACGACGACGTGGTCGTCATCCGAACGTTCTCGAAGCTCTTCGCCCTCGCGGGCGCACGCATTGGCTACGCGCTCGCCTCGCGCGAGGTCGCCGCGGAGCTGAACGCACGGCAAGCTCCTGCGCAGGTTTCGACGCTGTCGGTCGCGCTCGCGCTCGCGGCGCTCGCGTCGCCACCCGATGTCCGGCCGGTGATCGAGGAGCGAGAGCGACTTGCGACCGAGCTGCGCACGCTCGGGTACGAGCCCGTCGCCTCCCGCGCGAACTTCGTCTACGTCCCGGTGGACGATCCCGAGTCGGTCGGCGACCGGCTGCTCGCGGCCGGCTGCGTCGTCCGCGTGTTCGAGAGCGCCGTGCGTATCTCGGTACGCGACCGCGAGGACGACGACGTGCTGCTCGCCGCGCTCGCAGGCGAGCCGCCGTCGCAGGGGCGTCGGAGTCGTCACGTGCGCTCGACCGTCGAGACGACGCTCCGCGTACGGCTCACGCTGGACGGCGCCAGCCGCGTGCGCGTCGCGACAGGCTCAGGGTTGTACGACCACTTCTTCGAGCAGCTCGCATTCCACGCCGGCTTCGACCTCGTGCTCGAGGGCAGCGGCGATCTCGAGACGGGGGACCATCACACGGCAGAGGACGCGGCCATCGCGCTCGGCGAGGCGTTCGACCTGGCGCTCGGCGACCGCAAGGGAATCGCGCGCTACGGCGACGCGGTCGTCGTCATGGACGACGCCCGCGCGAGCGCGGCCGTCGACCTGGGCGGCCGGCGCCACACGAGCATCGTGCTCGAGCACGACCCCGGGCTCGCGAAGCACACGCTCACGAGCTTCGCCGACAACGCACGCATCGCACTGCACGTCGAGGCGACCGGCGACGACCCGCATCACGTCGCCGAGGCGGCGTTCAAGGCGACGGGGCGCGCGCTGCGCGCCGCGATCCGGAGTGAGGGCGACGTGCTCCCGTCGACGAAGGGCGTGATGTGACGACGGTCGCGATCGCGCGCTACGGCGCCGGCAACGTCCGCTCGGTCGAGCTCGGCGTGCGCCGGCTCGGCGCTGAGGTGATCGACGACCTCGAGGCCGCCGATCTCGCGGTGCTGCCCGGAGTCGGCTCGGCGCGGTCGGCGATGGAGGGCCTGGGCGCGTCGGCAGACATCCTCCGCGCACGCCACGAGGATGGGCGAGCGATTCTCGGCATCTGCCTCGGCCTCCAGCTCGCGCTCGACGAGAGCGAGGAGGACGGCGGCGTCGTGGGGCTCGGGCTCGTGCCAGGCCGCGCGGTGCGCCTCGAGGCCGAACGCGTCCCGCGCATCGGCTGGGCGCACGTCGAGCCGGGCGGCGAGGCGTACTGGTTCGCGCACTCGTACGAAGCCGTGACCGAGTCGACCGTGGCCACGAGCGAGGGCCACGCCGCCGTCGTCGAGCACGGCTCGTTCGTCGGCGTGCAGTTCCATCCCGAGAAGAGCGGCGCTGCAGGCAGCCGCTTTCTGGAGCAATGCCTCTCCCGCGTCTGATCCCGTGCCTCGACGTCGCCGGCGGGCGCGTCGTCAAGGGCGTGCGCTTCCGTCAGCTGCGCGATGTCGGCGACCCCGTCGAGCTCGGCGCGGCGTACTCCGACGGCGGCGCGGACGAACTCGTCTTCCTCGACATCTCTGCGACGGTGACGTCGACTGCGGCCGCAGCTGCCGTCGCGGCCCAGGTCGCCGAGCACGTGACCATCCCGTTCACGTTCGGCGGAGGGATCCGCACGGTCGACGACGCAACGTCGCTGCTCGAGGCGGGCGCCGACAAGATCAGCGTGAACTCGGCGGCGCTCGCACGGCCAGACTTGATCGAGGAGCTTGCGCGTGCTCTCGGCAGCCAGGCCGTTGTCGTCGCCATCGACACCGAGGGCGGGCGCGTCCGCTCGCATGCGGCGACGCGCGACGCCGCGCGCGACACCGTCGAATGGGCGAAGGAGTGCGAACAGCGCGGTGCAGGCGAGCTGCTCGTCACGTCGATCGATCGCGACGGCACGCAGGACGGGTACGACCTCGAACAGCTCGCCGCGCTGAGCGACGCCGTCTCGCTTCCGGTCATCGCGTCGGGCGGTGCCGGCAGCGCGCACCATGTAGCGGACGCGCTCGAGGTGTCGCAGGCCGCGCTCCTCGCGTCCATCCTGCACGAGGATCCGGCCCGGCTCGTCTCGCTGCGCACGGAGCTGAAGGAGCTGGGCGTATGCCTCCGCTGAAGGCCGCGATCGTGCAGGACGCGGACGACGGCCGCGTGCTCATGCTCGCGTGGATGGACGCTGAGGCGGAGCGCCTGACGCGCGAGACCGGCGAGGCGTGGTTCTGGAGCCGCTCGCGCGAAAAGCTGTGGCGCAAGGGCGAGACGTCCGGGAACGTCCTCCACGTCGAGGAGATCCGCGACGACTGCGACGGTGACGCGCTTCTCCTGCGTGTGCATCCCGACGGCCCCGCGTGCCACACCGGCTCGCGCTCGTGCTTCGCGCCGGCGCTGTGGCGGACGATCTCCGAGCGGAAGGCCGAGCGGCCCGACGGCTCGTACGTCGTCTCGCTCCTCGACGCCGGAATCGCGCGCTGCGCGCAGAAGGTGGGGGAGGAGGCGGTCGAGACCGGGATCGCCGCCGTTGCCGGCGACCGCGAAGGTCTCGTCGCGGAGGCGGCCGATCTCGTATTCCACCTGTATGTACTGCTGGCGGCTGCGGACGTCGACCTCTCGGAGGTCGAGGACGAGCTGGCGCGCCGAGCGAAGTAGATTCTCCGTGTGCCTCCGGTCGCGCTCACCGGCGACGACCTGACCGTCGCCGACGTCTGGGACGTCGCCGTCGAACGACGGCCCACCGAGCTCACCGATGCCGCGCGCGCCAGGATGCGCGCCGCCCGCGAGGTCGTCGAGCGCGCAGCGCACGGCGCCCGTGAGCACACGTACGGCGTCAACACGGGCTTCGGCCGCTTCGTCTCGCGCTCGATTCCCGAGGAGCTGACCGAGGAGTTGCAGCTGCGCCTCCTGCGCTCGCACGCGTGCGGCGTGGGCGAGCCGTATCCGGACGAGATCGTGCGCGCAGCGATGCTCCTTCGTGCGAACACGCTCGCGAAGGGGAACTCCGGTGCGCGCGTCGAGACCGTCGAGCTCGTGCTCGCGTGCCTCGACCGCGGCGTCGTTCCGGTCGTGCCTGCGCGCGGAAGCGTCGGGGCATCCGGCGATCTCGCACCGCTCGCGCATCTCGCGCTTCCGCTCGTCGGCGAGGGCGAGGCGTTTATCGACGGTGAGCGCGTCCCGGGCCTCGAAGCGCTGACCCGCGTCGGGCTCGAGCCCGTGCAACTCGAGGCAAAGGAAGGGCTGTCGCTCATCAACGGGACGCAGTTCATGGCCGCGTACTGCGCGCTCGGTCTCGTGCGGGCGCGGCGGCTCGCGCATGCCGCCGACGTCGCGTGCGCGCAGTCGCTCGAGGCACTGCAGGGATCGCGCACGTCGTTCCTGCCGGAGATCCACGCGCTCCGGCCTCTGCGCGGGCAGACGGCGTCCGCCGCGCATGTGCTCGAGTTGCTCGACGGCTCCGCGATCATCGAATCGCACCGCTGGTGTGACAAGGTGCAGGACGCGTACTCGCTCCGTTGCGCGCCGCAGGTGCATGGCGCGTCGCGCGACCTGCTCGACTACATCGACTACACGATCTCGGTCGAGCTGAACGCCGCGACCGACAATCCGCTCGTCCTCGTCGAGGAAGACGCGCTCGTCTCGAACGGCAACTTCCACGGCCAGCCGCTCGCATTCGCGCTCGACGTCATGGCGATGGCCGTCGCCGAGCTCGCGTCGATCTCGGAGCGTCGTGTCGAGCGCCTCGTGAACCCGAACCTGTCCGACGGCCTGCCCGCGTTCCTCACGAGCGAGGGCGGGCTCAACAGCGGGTTCATGATTCCCCAGTACGTGGCCGCATCGCTCGTCTCCGAGAACAAGGTGCTCGCGCATCCGGCGTCGGTGGATTCGATCCCGACGAGCGCCGGGCAGGAGGATCACGTGTCGATGGGCAACGCAGCTGGGCTGAAGGTGTGGCAGGTGCTCGCGAACTGCGAGAGCGCGCTCGCCATCGAGCTGCTCGCCGGCGCGCAGGGCGTCGAGTTCCTCGCGCCGCTCGAGCCCGGAGTCGGCGTGCGCGCTGCGCGTGCGTTCGTCCGGGAGCTCTCGCCGCGACTGAAGGACGACCGCTCTCTCGCTCCCGACATCGAAGCAGTGGCTGCGGCGATTCGCAACGGCTCGCTCGAGAAGGCCGTCGCGTGAGCGTGACCACATCGCGCGTCGAAGCGCTGTGCGGCGACCTGTCGCGCATCCGCGCGCCGCGGGGGACGGAGCTGAACGCGCGCCAGTGGTCGACCGAGGCGCCGCTGCGCATGCTCCTGAACAACCTCGACGCCGAGGTGGCCGAGAAGCCGGAGGAGTTGATCGTCTACGGCGGCTCGGGAAAGGCCGCGCGCAATCACGACGCGTTGCGCGCGATCGTCGCGACGCTGCTCGAGCTCGCGCCCGACGAGACGCTGCTCGTCCAGTCGGGCAAGCCGGTCGGCGTCATGACGACGCACGAAGGCGCGCCGCGCGTGCTCATCGCGAACTCGCTGCTCGTTCCACGCTGGGCGACCTGGGACGAGTTCCGCCGCCTCGAGGCGCTCGGCCTGACGATGTTCGGGCAGATGACCGCGGGCTCGTGGATCTACATCGGGACGCAGGGCATCCTGCAGGGGACGTATCAGACGTTCGCGGCCGCGGCGGAGAAGCACTTCGGCGAGCCGGATCTACGCGGGCGGACGATCCTGACGGCCGGCCTCGGCGGCATGGGCGGTGCGCAGCCGCTCGCGGGAACGATGGCGGGCGCGGCGATCCTGTGCGTCGAGGTCGATCCGCATCGCATCGAGCGTCGCCTCGAGACGCGCTACCTCGACGAGGCGACGGAGTCACTCGACGACGCGCTCGCGCGCGTTCGCGCCGCGGCCGCGGAGAAACGCGCGCTCTCGGTCGGCCTGCTCGGGAACGCCGCCGACGTCGTGCCTCGCCTCGCCGCGCGCGGTGAGCATTTCGACCTCGTCACCGACCAGACCGCCGCGCACGATCCGCTCAACGGCTACGTCCCGCGCGGGCACTCGGTCGATGAGGCTGACGAGCTGCGCGCGTCCGATCCGGACGAGTACCTGCGCCTCGCGCGCGCGTCGATCGCAGCGCACGTCGAGGGGATGCTCGAGTACGTCCGGCGCGGTGCGTATGTTTTCGATTATGGCAACAACCTTCGAGGTGAGGCCCGTGAAGCCGGCGTAGAGGAGGCCTTCTCATACCCGGGCTTCGTCCCGGCCTATATCCGGCCGCTGTTCTGTCGCGGGATCGGGCCGTTTCGCTGGGCAGCGCTGTCCGGGGACCCGACCGACATCGCGGCGATCGACGCGGAACTGCGCGGGTTGTTCCCGGACGACGCGTTGCTCCAGCGCTGGCTCGAGCTCGCGCCCGGACGCGTCGCGTTCCAGGGGCTGCCCGCGCGGATCTGCTGGCTCGGCTACGGCGACCGCGCGAAAGCCGGTCTCGCGATCAACGAGCTCGTGCGGAGCGGCGCGGTGAGGGCGCCGGTGGTGATCGGGCGCGACCACCTGGACGCAGGATCCGTGGCGTCGCCGTATCGCGAGACCGAGGCGATGCGCGACGGCTCGGACGCGATCGCGGACTGGCCGATCCTGAACGCGCTCGTCAACGTCGCCGCGGGAGCGACGTGGGTGAGCGTGCATCACGGCGGCGGGGTCGGGATCGGCAACGCGATCCATGCCGGGATGGTCGTCGTCGCGGATGGCACCGACGCGCAGGCGGAACGGCTCGAGCGCGTGCTGACCACCGACCCGGGCACGGGCGTGATGCGGCACGCCGACGCGGGTTATCCGGAGGCGATCGAGGCCGCTGAGGCGGGCGGCCTGAAGATCCCTTCGTGAGGCTGCTCCTTCGCAATCTGGCCCAGCTCGCGACTCCGGCCGGCACGCATGCGCCACTCCGTGGGGCGGCGCTCGGCGACGTCCAGGTGCTCGAGGACGCCTTCCTCCTGTGCAGCGGGGACATGATCGATGCCGTCGGGCGGATGAGCGCGTTGCGTGCGCTCGAGGACGACGTCGTCGAAGTCGACTGTCGCGGGCTGTGTGCGGTCCCCGGCCTCG
>DASYFU010000176.1:0-3663 GCA_036498225.1 Gaiellaceae bacterium
ATCGCGCGCGAGCTGCACGACGTGATCGCGCACAACGTGAGCGTCATGGTCGTGCAGGCTGCGGCGGCGAACGACGTCTTCGACTCCCGCCCGGAGCGTGCACGCGAGGCGCTGCACGCCATCGAGGCGAGCGGCCGCAGCGCGCTCGCCGAAATGCGCCGCCTGCTCGGGGTCGTGCGCGACGACGGCGCCGACTACATGCCACAGCCCGGGCTCGAGCGGCTCGACGAGCTCGTCGCCCAGGTGCGCGCGGCCGGGCTCGCGGTCGCCGTCAGCGTCGAAGGAAAGCCGCGCCAATTGCCGGCGGGCGTCGATCTCTCCGCCTACCGCGTCGTGCAGGAGGCGCTGACGAACACACTCAAGCACGCAGAGGCGACGCGCGCGAACGTCGCGGTCCGGTATCGCGACGACGAGCTCGACGTGGAGGTGCGCGACGACGGCGACGCTACGGGCAACGGCAACGGCGACGGCGCGGGACATGGGCTCATCGGCATGCGAGAGCGCGTGACGGCGTTCGGCGGGTCGCTCGAGACGGGGCCCTTGAACACGGGCGGGTTCGGCGTCTCCGCGAGATTCCCGTTGTGATTCGCGTCCTCGTCGTCGACGACCAGCCGCTCGTGCGCAGCGGGTTCAGAATGGTGCTCGAGGAGCGGCCCGACTTCGAGCTCGCGGGCGAGGCGTCGGACGGGGCGCAGGCGCTGGAGCTCGCGCGCGAGCTCGACCCCGACGTCATCCTCATGGATGTGCGCATGCCGAACCTCGACGGCGTCGAGGCGACGCGGCAGCTCGTCGAGAGCGGAACGCGCGCGCGAATCCTCGTGCTGACGACGTTCGATCTCGACGAGTACGTGTACGCCGCGATCCGCGCCGGCGCGAGCGGCTTCCTGTTGAAGGACGTCGAGCCGGCTGAGCTCGTGGACGCGATCCGCGTCGTCGCCGCCGGCAACTCGCTCTTCGGGCCCGCCGCGACCGAGCGTCTCGTCGCGCGATTCGCGCAGCAGGCCTCGCCGGACGCAGGCCGCTCGCTCGACGAGCTGACCGACCGCGAGAAGGAGATCCTCACGCTCCTCGCGAGCGGGCTCTCGAACGCGGAGCTCGCAGAGACGCTGTTCCTGAGCGAGACGACGGTGAAGACGCACGTCTCGTCGATCCTCCGCAAGCTGCGCGTGCGCGACCGTGTGCAGGCCGTGATCGCCGCATACGACGCGGGCCTCGTCAGCCCGCGCTGACCGCTCGCGAAACCGGGCATCTCGAAGCGCAGCGCGAGTCGCCGGGCTAGGCTTCCTCCTTGGAGCCCGCCCCCGTCCTCGCAGGACTCACCGGCGTCGCGATTCGCGACCTCGACGAGAGCCGCCTCGAGGCAGCCGTGAAGCTATGGGAGCGGACGGAGCCCAACGACGCGCTTGCGTTCTCCCTCTCGGAAGTCCTTGCAGCGGTGGTCGCGCGCATGCCCGCGCTCGTCGCGCTCGCGGACGACCACGTCATCGGCGCGATCGTCGCCCGTGTCGACGGCGAACGAGCGTGGATCCTCCGCTGGTCGGTTCAGGCGGATGCGCGGCGCCGCGGCATCGGAGCGTCCCTGCTGCGCACGCTGGAGCGGCGGCTGCTCGCGCTCGGCGTCCGCGAGATCTCGATGCTCGCGCCGCGCGACAGCGTCGGCGCCGAAACGGCGCGCACGATCGGCTACCTGCTCCACGAGGACACGGTCTATCTCGAGAAACGGCAGCTCCACGCCACCGCGCCGGACGAGCGCGTCGAGGAGCTCGGTGGCCAATGGCCTTCCGGCGACCTCTGGCTCGCGATCGGCGGCATGGCGCGCGAGAAGGCCTTGATCGAACGGCGGGTGATCCTGCCGCTTGCGGAGCGCGATGAGGCGAAACGCCACGGTGTCGTCCCGGCGTCGGCAGTGATCCTCTTCGGGCCGCCGGGCACGGGAAAGACGACGTTCGCAAAGGCGATCGCGGGCAGGTTGGACTGGCCGTTCGTCGAGATCTTCCCGAGCCAGCTGTCCGGCGTCGACGCACACGGACGAGCGGGAGCGCTTCGCGAGCTGTTCGATCGCCTCATGTACCTCGACAACGTCGTCGTCTTCATCGACGAGGTCGAGGACATTGCATCGGCGCGGCAGGCGCGGCCCGAGACACACGTGATCGCGAACGAGCTGTTGAAGTTGATCTCGCGCTTTCGCGACGGCGGCTCGCGCTTGCTCGTGTGCGCGACGAACTCGGTCCGCGATCTCGATCACGCATTCACGCGACCCGGACGGTTCGACTATCTCGTTCCGGTCGGTCCACCCGATCCGACGGCGCGCGAGGGCATCTGGTCGCGGTACGTCTCCGAGATCACGAGCGAGGAGATCGACCTGAGCGAGCTGGCCGCGCGCTCGCAGTACTTCTCCGCCGCGGACATCGAGTTCGCCGCACAGAAGGCCGCGCAAGCGGCATTCGAGCGTTCGCTCGACGGCGGCTTCGAGCCGGCGACGACCGAGGACTTCCTGCAGGCCGTCGCCGACCTACGTCCGTCGATCAGCGCGGCGATGGCGCGCGAGTTCGACGAGGACATCGATCGCTTCGCGCGCTTCTAGGGAGCGAACGTCGCGCCCTCGAGGTCGTCGTTGCCGCCGAGGTTCGAGCGGAGCTCGACCGACGTGTACGACCGGCCGTGCGGCCGGAACGCCCACCAGCGTCCCTGCAGCTCGCTCCCGACGAGCAGGTCGCCGGCGTACGCGCGGAACTCGTCGGCCGATGCGACGTAGACGTTCTTCGTGATGTCGTCCGTGACGTAGAGGCCGGGAGGGGGAGCTCCGGCACGCGCAGCGCCCGGGCGCGGGACGATCGCCATCGGATTCGGGCCGGTCGGGAACTTCGCGATCGTGCGCGCGCGGCCATGCGGGTCGAGGGCGACGAGCGTGCCCGCTTTCGCGCCCGGGTCGATCGCGAGGAAGGCGTCGCCGGCGGCGGAACCGAAGCCCTTCGGCGCGATCAGGAGCTCGTCGGCGCCGCCCGGGCCGGGATAGCTCCCGACGGAGGCGACCGTGCCGGTCGGGCCGATGGTGAACACACGACCGCCGGCCCGACGCGCGTTCCCCGAACGGCCGGTGGCGGCAACAAGGCGGAATCCGAAGCGGCCGACGTCGTCGAATGCAAGCGCCCCGTCGGAGGCGGGCGGGTACGCGACCGGGAGCGTCGCCAGGACCGTCACGGACGAGCCGTCGCTCGTGATCGCGTAGATCTTGTGATCCGGCGACGCGCAGTAGATGTCGCCCGGCGTGAACCCGTGCGTGCCGGGCGAGAGGACGCACCGCGTCTCCTCGACGAGCCGCGGCATGCTCGCGAAGCTCGTGAAGGGCGTGCCGCTTGCCGGCGCCGACCAGATCACGTTCTCGGTGTTCTCGATGAAGAGGAACCGGCTTCCGTCCCAGAGCACCGAGGCGAGGTTGTGGCCGGACTGGACGAAGACGCTGAACTGCAGTCGCGGCGGTGTTGCTCTGGCCGACGCGACAACAAGGGCGGCGGCCGCGAGGACGAGCACGGCAGTGGCACGGCGGGCGATCATGGCGTCTCCTTTCGATACCAGACGTTCGTTCGGCCGTGCGCGTGCCAATCGACCCGCGCCGCGAGTGGGCCGGCGATGCGCAAGCGGGCGAAGCCGCCCACGGCCGAG
>DASYFU010000177.1:0-3704 GCA_036498225.1 Gaiellaceae bacterium
CACGCTCTACGAACAGGGCGACTCGAACGACGCCCTCGCCGTCGTGCTCGGCGCAAAGTCGCTGGACGAAGCGGTGACCGCTCTCGACGATCTGACGCGCGTCACGGACCAGAGCAAGCAGGTCGTCGCTGTTGCAACCGCCGCGCAGGCACGCCTGTCCGATCTTCGCTCCACCATCGACGCGCAGCGCGCCGCGCTGAGCGTGTCGATTGCCTCGGCGCAGCAGACGGCGGACGCCCTCGCGTCGGCGCGCGCCGAGCGCGTCGCGTTCATCGGCCGCCTGCGCACAGAACAGGCGCTCAACACCCGGCAGATCGGGGCGCTGCAGGCGGCGGCGCAAAGGGTCGAGGTCAAGTCGCAAAAGATCCAGGCCGCGGCGATCGGCTCCGCCGTAACCCCGACGACGCCGAGTGACACGACCCCTGCGCCCACCGCCGCTCCCGCCCCGGCGCCGGCTGCCTCCGGCGGACGCACGATCGTCGTCAGCTCGACCGGGTATTCGCTCCCGGGCCACACGGCGACGGGGATGCCCGTGGGCTGGGGCGTCGTCGCCGTCGATCCCTCCGTGATCCCCCTCGGGACGCGGATGACGATCCCCGGATACGGCGAGGCCGTGGCCGCGGACACCGGCAGCGCCGTCCGTGGAGCGGACATCGACCTCTGGTTCCCGACGCTCGCTCAGGCCCGGGCCTGGGGCCGCCGGACGGTCACGATCACCCTCCACTAGAATTCCTCGTCCTTAGAGGGGGTGCCAAAGCTGGGGGACGTGCTGCAAGCAGCGGAAGACCGGCAAGCGGAGTCGCTTCGCGTGCTGATCGTCGACGATCACGACCTGTTCCGCACGGGCCTGCGGAACCTGCTCGAGGAGCAGGGCGTCCAGATCGTCGGCGAGGCAGCCGGCGGCGCCGAGGCCGTGCGCATCGTGCGCGAGCTCGCGCCCGACGTCGTCGTCATGGATCTCAACATGCCGGGGATGGGCGGCGTCGACGCGACGCGGCACATCACGGCGATCGCGCCGCTGACGCGCGTCGTGATGCTCACGATCTCGGAGGAGGACAGCGACGTCATGGACGCGATCCTCGCCGGCGCGTGCGGCTACCTGCTAAAGGACTCCTCGATCCAGGATCTGATGGCCGGCATCCGCGCCGCGGCGCTCGGCGAGTCGCTGATCTCGCCGAACATCGCAGCGAAGGTGCTGCAGCGTGTGCGCGCGACGAGCACGCAGCCGGAGATTGCGAACACGATCCGCTCCGAGCTCTCCGACCGCGAGATCGAGGTGCTGAAGCTGATCGCGAACGGCAAGGACAACGCGGTGATCGCCGCCGAGCTGCACATCAGCCCGAAGACGGTGAAGAACCACATCTCGAACATCCTGATGAAGCTGCAGATCGACAACCGCATCCAGGCGGCTGTCTACGCAGTTCGCTCGGGAATCGTCTAGCTGCGAGAGGTCGCGTGGCGTACGGCGCGTGCGCGCTCCTGCAGCGACGCCAGGAGACTGCGGAGCTTCGATAGTTCGCCGTCGGCGTGCGTGAGGCGCGTGCCGAGCGACTTCAGCTCTTCACCGATGTCGCTCCCGCCCTCGCGTGCGACTTCGCCGATACGCCGCTCGAGGCGCCAGCGCTCCGCCTCGAGTGCGAGCGCGCGGGCGTAGCCCTCCGTGAGGGTGTCCTCCATACGCGCCAGCGTCGGCGCGTCCGCGCTCAGAAGCTCTTCGATTTGCTGCTGCATCGTTGTCGATTATCGGCGGCGCGCACCGGCTGGGGTATGGGCCGGGCGGCCCATCTTCCGCCCGGTGGAGGCCTAGCCAGAGACGCCTCTACACTGAGCCCATGCGCGCCCGCGTCGCCGTCGCCGCGCTCCTCGCTGCGCTGGTCACCCCCGCCTCTGCTGCGGCTTCGCTCCAAACCGCGCTCGAGCATGCGCTACGGGTGCCGCACGTCAGCCTCGCCGCCACCGGCGCGGTCGTGCTCGACCTCGATACAGGCGCCACGATCTACTCGCGGAACGCCACGCTGGCGCTCCTCCCCGCGTCGAACGAGAAGCTCGCAGTCACGTACGCGGCGCTGACGGCGCTCGGACCCGGCTTCAAGATCGAAACGGACGTCCTCGGCGAGGGCCGGCAGACCGGCAGCACCTGGCAAGGCGATCTCGTGCTCAAGGGGTACGGCGACCCGACGCTCTCGAGCGCCGACCTGACCGCGCTCGCACGCCAGGTGCGTGCAAGCGGCATCACGCGCGTGACCGGGTCCGTGCTCGGCGACGAGTCCTGGTTCGACACGCGGCGAACCGCTCTGGGCTGGAAGCCGGCGTTCTACATCTATGAGTCGCCGCCACTGTCGGCGCTCATCGTCGACCGGGGACGGTTCGGCCGCTACACAGCGCACGACCCCGCGCTGGCGGCGGCGCAACTCTTCCGCAGTGCACTCAATCGCGCGGGTGTCCGTGTCGCCGGTGCAGCGAGGCACGGAACAGCAGACGAAGCGGCCGTGCCGATCGGCGCAGTCGACTCGCCACCGCTCCAGAAGATCGTCCACTGGATGGACCAGGTCAGCGACAACTTCGTCGCCGAGATGCTCGTGAAGGAGCTCGGCGCGGTGCAGGGCGGGGGCGGAACAACCGCTGCAGGCGTGGGCCTGATCACGGGACTGCTCGCGCAGGCCGGCGTCCCGCTCGATGGCGTTCGGCTCGTCGACGGCTCGGGGCTCTCGCTGCTCGACCGGCTGACCCCGGAGGCCCTGGCCGCGCTCCTTTCGACGATGTGGAGCGACGTCGAGGTGCGCCTCGAGCTCCTGTCGTCTCTCCCCGTGGCGGGACGGACCGGAACCCTGCACGACCGGATGCGGCGCGGCGCCGCGACCGGCGTCGTGCGCGCAAAGACCGGCACGACGTCGAATGCGTCTGCGCTCTCCGGCTTCGCCGGCGAACGCTACGTCTTCTCGATCCTCCAGAACGGCTGGCCGATCTCGTCCTGGTGGGCCCGGGTCGCGCAGGATCGGTTCGCGACGGTGTTAGCCGCCGCCCAGTAGCTCGAGCAGATCGGCCTCGGTCAACTGCTCGACGCCGGCCTTGTCGGCCTTCGTCAGCTTCGACTTGCCGGGGTCCTCGCCGACGACGAGGCCGGTCGTCTTCGACGAGACGGAGTTCGACACCTTCGCGCCGAGCGCCTCGAGCCGCTCTGCGGCTTCCTCCCGCGTGAAGCTCTCGAGCGTGCCGGTGATCACGTAGGTCTTCCCCGTCAGGGGACCTTCGACGGGCTTGTCCTCCTCACCGCTCTCGAAGCGCAGGCCGAGATCGCGCAGGTCCTGGACGAGTCGACGGCTGTCCTCGTCGCGGAACCACTCGGCGAGTGCCTCCGCGCGCTCGGGTCCGATCCCTTCGGCCTCGACGAGCTCCTCCTGCGTCGCGTTCATCAACGCGTCGACGTTCCCGAAGTGGCGAGCAAGATTCTGTGCCGTCACCCAGCCGACGTCGGGGATGTTGAGCCCGAAGAGCACGCGCGAGAACGGGATCTCCTTGGACGCCTGGATCGCGGCGATCGCGTTGGTGGCACTGATCTCGGCGAACCCCTCGACCTCGAGCAGCTGCTCGGCGGTCAGTCGGTACAGCTCAGGAACCGAGCGCACGAGCTCGAGCTCCCACAGCCGGCGAACCGTCTGCTCCCCCACGCCGTCGATGTCCGCTGCAGCCATCACCCAGTTGTT
>DASYFU010000178.1:0-11459 GCA_036498225.1 Gaiellaceae bacterium
CTCGTCCTCCGGATGCACGGCCACGGCGACGTCGGCGAGGATGGTCGCCGGGCGCACCGTCGCGATCATCAGATGGCCGCTGCCGTCCGCGAGCGGATAGCGCGCGTACGTGAGCGCATCGTCGACGTCGATGTGCTCCACCTCGAGGTCGGAGATGGACGTGCGGCAGTCGCTGCACCAGTTGACGATCCGGTTGTCGCGGAACATCCAGCCGCGCTGGTACAGGTGCACGAAGAAGCGCATCACCGCGCGGACGTACGCGTCGTCCATCGTGAAGCGCTCGCGCTCGTAGTCGAGCGAGCAGCCGAGCCGCCGGAACTGGCTCATGATCACGCCGCCGTACTCGTGCAGCCACTGCCAGACACGCTCGAGGAAGGCCTCACGCCCGAGGTCGAGCCGGGACGTCCCCTCCTTGCGCAGCTCTCGCTCGACGACGGCCTGCGTCGCGATGCCGGCGTGGTCGAACCCTGGCTGCCACAGCGTGTTGAAGCCGCGCATCCGGTGCCAGCGGACGAGCGCGTCCTGGATCGAGCCGTTCAGCGCGTGGCCCATGTGCAGCGCGCCGGTCACGTTCGGCGGCGGCACCGCGATCACGTACGCGTCGCCCGGCTGCTCCGGGTCGGCGTGATAGAGGTGCTCCTCCTCCCAGATGCGCTGCCAGCGCTCTTCGACGCCTTGCGGGCGGTAGAGCGGGTCCATCGAGATGTCCTCAGGCAGCGACTATGACCTGAGTTTAGCTGACCGTTTGTTGGCGGGCCACTGTCCGCCAACCTGCTCGAGGATCGTCTCCAGCAGGTGGAAGGACGAGAGGACGTGCTCGCGCGCGAGCTCGCGCGCGCCCACCGAGCTGCCGGCCGCGATCGCCTGCTTGATCGCGCGATGCTGCTCCGCGTTCTTCGAGTACAGCCCGTCGATGGAGTGGTCGCCCGGCGCCCACACCGCCGGGCCGGAGAACGTCCGCCGTGCGCTCTTCGCGAGCTGCTCGACGAGCGGCAGCCCGGCCACCCGGTAGATCACGTCGTGGAAGGCGTGGTTGCCGCGCACCCAGTCGCCCATGATCGAGCGGCGGTCGTCGCCCGGCTCGAGCGCGCGCAGCTCCTGCGAGATGGTGGCGAAGCGCTTCTCGGCAGCGTCGAGCTCCGCGAGGTCCTCGGGCGTGAACTTCGTCGCCGCCACTTGGGTCGCGAGCCCCTCGAGCTCCGCGCGCACCATGAAGGCCTCGTGCAGCTCGTCGCGCGAGATCGTGCGCACGCGCACGCCGCGATTCGGGACGAACGAGACGAGCCCGAGGGCGGCCAGCCGGCGCAGGGCCTCGCGCACAGGGGTGCGCGAGACATTGAATTGCTCCGAGAGCTGCTCCTGCCGGAGGACGGTCCCGGGCGCGAGCTCGCCCGAGACGATCGCCTCCTCGATCACGAGCGCGATGTCGTCTGCCTTGGTTGTGTCGAGGGTCACTCCAGCCGAGTGTACGCCGGGACCGTCAGGAATTCGACGAGCTCCGGCTGGAGCGCGACCTCCGCGAACAGCGTTTTGGCTTCGTCGCCCGCGTCGACGAGCTCGATCTCATGCCGGACGACCTGCTCGTCGAAGCGGCCGGCGCGGACCCATTGCCACACCTGCGAGCGGGAGATCTCGGCGGTCGCAGCGTCCTCCATCAGGTTGTCGATCGCGGCGGCGCCGACCCCGTGGAGCCAGGCGTCGAGGTAGCGCACGCCGACCGAGACGTTCGTCCGCAGGCCTGCGTCCGTGATCTCGCCCGGCGTCTCCGGGATCGACAGCAGCGCGGCTGCGTCGGGAACGACGTCGTCGCGGAGCACGTCGAGCTGGTTGGGGACGGGGAAGCATGGCATCGCCACCGGCACGAGGTCGGGGTGCGCGACCCACGTCCCGTCGAAGCCCTGACTCGCCTCGCGCTCCTTGTCCTCGCGCACCTTCGCGAGCGCGACACGGTTGACCTCCGCGTCCTTGCGCGAAGGGATGAAGGCCGCCATCCCGCCGATCGCGTGCGCGCCACGCTTGTGGCAGGTCGCGACGAGCAGCTCCGCGTACGCGCGCATGAACGGGGCGGTCATCGTCACCTGCACGCGGTCGGGCAGCACCCAGTCGCGTGAGCGGAACTTCTTGATCACGCTGAAGATGTAGTCCCACCGACCCGCGTTCAGCGCGCAGCCGTAGTCGCGCAGCGCGTACAGGATCTCGTCCATCTCGAAGGCGGCGAGGATCGTCTCGATCAGGACGGTGCAGCGAACGGAGGGGTCGCCAGCCAGCGCGAACGCGTCCCTCCACAGCTCGGCCTCCTCCATCGACTCGAGCTTCGGGAGATAGAAGTACCGCGCGCCGCTCAGGAACGAAAGCCCGAAATCGAACAGCGACGCCGACACCGGCTCGCCGTCCACCTCGAAGTGCCGCTCGACGAGATGCCAGCCGCGCGGCCGGATCAGCAACGTCGCGATCTCGTCGTTCAGGCGATAGCTCTTCTCGGCCGTGTCGAGCGCGATCTCCCGCCGCAACGCGTCGCGGACGTTCACTTGCCCCTGGACGACGTTCTCCCACGTCGGCGAGTTCGCGTCCTCGAAATCGGCCATGAACACGCGCGCGCCGGAGTTGAGCGCGTTGATCATCATCTTCCGCTCCACCGGCCCCGTGATCTCACAGCGGCGGTCGACCAAATCATCCGGCGCGGGCGCGACGCGCCACTCTCCCTCGCGGATCCACGTCGTGTCCGCGCGGAAGCCCGGCAGCGCGCCGCGATCGAGATCGAGCTGCCGCTCGTGCCGCCGGTCGAGCAACTCGAGCCGGCGCGGGTTCAGCTCACGATGGAGCCGCTGGACGAACGCCACGGCCTCGTCGGAGAGGATCTCCTCTTCGGCCGCGGCAACGCTCACGCGGCCGCTTCCCGCTCGAACTGCGCCTCCTCCGTCGAGCCCTTCAGCGCGAGCGTCGAGCTCTCCGGTGACACCGCCTGCGCAACGAGATCGAAGTAGCCGGCGCCGACCTCGCGCTGGTGGCGCGTCGCGGTGTAGCCGAACTCCTCCATCTCGAACTCGTGCTGCTGAAGCTTCACGTACGACGTCATCTGGTCGGACGCGTAGCCGCGCGCCAGCTCGAACATGCCGGCGTTGAGCGCGTGGAAGCCGGCGAGCGTGATGAACTGGAAGCGATAGCCCATCTCGCCGAGCATATGCTGGAAGCCGGCGATTTGCTGCTCGTCGAGATGCTTGCTCCAGTTGAACGACGGCGAGCAGTTGTACGCGAGCAGCTTGCCCGGGAACTTCTCGTGCACTGCGTCGGCGAATGCACGCGCCTCGCCGATGTCCGGCGTCGACGTCTCGCACCAGAGCACGTCGGCGTACGGCGCGTACGCGAGCGCCCGGGAGATCGCCTGGTCGAGGCCGTCCCGGACGCGGTAGAAACCCTCCGACGTCCGCTCGCCGGTGACGAACGAGCGGTCGTAGTCGTCGACGTCGCTCGTCAGGAGCGCCGCCGCGAGCGCATCCGTGCGCGCGAACAGCAGCGTCGGCACGTCGAGCACGTCTGCGGCGAGCCGGGCGGCGTTCAGCGTCCGGACGAACTGCGACGTCGGCACGAGCACCTTGCCGCCGAGGTGCCCGCACTTCTTCTCGGACGCGAGCTGGTCCTCGTAGTGCACGCCAGCGGCCCCGGCCTCGATCATCGAGCGCATGAGCTCGTACGCGTTCAGCGGGCCGCCGAAGCCGGCCTCCGCGTCGGCGAGGATCGGCGCGAGCCAGTGCGTCCCGTTTCGCCCTTCCGACCAGTCGATCTGGTCCGCGCGGAGCAGCGCGCCGTTCAGGCGCTTGACCAGCGCGGGCGCGCTGTTCGCCGGGTAGAGGCTCTGGTCCGGATACGTGTGGCCGGCGAGGTTCGCGTCCGCGGCCACCTGCCAGCCGGAGAGGTAGACGGCCTTCAGGCCGGCTCGCACCATCTGCACGGCCTGGCCGCCGGTCATGGCGCCGAGTGCGCGCACGGGCTCGTCCTCCTGCAGGAGCCGCCAGAGGCGCTCCGCCCCGAGGCGCGCCAGCGTGTGCTCGGGCAGGACCGAGCCGCGCAGGCGGGCGACGTCCGCCGCGCCGTACGTCCGCTCGATGCCGTTCCAGCGCGCGTCCTGCCGCCACTGGGTCTCGAGCTTCAAGGTCTGCTCCTGGATCCGAACCTCGGGCTGCATGGCGACTCCTTCGACGCGATGGCTGGTTCTCGGATCCTGAATCTCCTCACGGACGGCGCGCAAACCGGATTCTCCGGTTTCTGGGATCCAGAACTAGTGTGCGGTCCAGCCGAGATCGAGCATGAAGGGCGTGCCCGTCGCCGCCCGCCCGTCCGGCCCGAGGAGCCAGGCCGCGGCGGCCGCCACCTCGGACGGCTCGAGCAGCGGCTTCACCGCCTGGGGCGCGAGCAGGTCTTCGAGGGAGCGATCCTCGAGCTGGCGCTCGACGATCCCGGTGCGGACATACGCAGGGCAGAGCGCCGAGGCGGAGATGCCGACGTCGGCGCCCTCGAGGGCGAGCACCTTCACGAGGCCGAGGACGCCGTGCTTGGCGGCGACGTAGCCCGCCTTGAACGGGGACGCGACGAGGCCGTGCACCGATGCGACGACGAGGAACCGGCCGTCTCCGGACGCGGCGAGCGCGTCCCACGTGTACTTCGCGAGCAGGAACGGGCTCGTGAGGAGCAGCGCGAGGAGGCGCTCCCACTCCTCCTCCGGGAAATCGCGCACCGGCGCGACGTGCTGGAAGCCTGCGTTCGCGACGACCGCGTCGAGCCGGCCGTCGAAGCGCTCGAGCGCCGCGTCGACGACGGCGCGGTTGCCCTCGCGCGTCGTCAGGTCGCCGTCCTCGACGTCGACCGCGTGGACGTTCCACCCGTCGGCGGTCAGGCGCTCGGCGATCGCCGCGCCGATCCCGCCCGCGGCGCCCGTGACGAGCGCGTTCACTTGTAGTAGCGAAAAACGAGCTCGGCGACGCAGACGGGCTTGTCGCCGCCCTCGCGTTCGATCGTCGCCATCATCGTCGCCTGGAAGCCCCACTCGGAGGCTTCGACGCTGTCCACCCGGAACGTCCCGCGCACCCGCGAGCCGGACGGCACCGGCGCCGGGAACCGCACCTTGTTCAGGCCGTAGTTCACCGCCATCCCGCCGTCCTGGCGCGGGACGACCTCGTACGACATCGCGGGCAGCAGCGACAGCGTCAGGTACCCGTGGCCGATGGTCGTCCCGAACGGGCCGGCGGCCGCGCGATCGGGATAGACGTGGATCCACTGGTGGTCGCCGGTCGCGTCGGCGAAGGCGTCGATTCGGTCCTGGCCCACCTCGATCCAGGAGGAAGGCCCGTACTCCGCGTCCGGTGTCAGCTCAGCCACGGAGGAAGTCTCGCACGACGGGGGCGAGCCGCTCGCCCTCCTGCCACATGACGAGATGGCCGCGATCGGGAAGGAGCTCGAGCCGCGCACCGGGGATCCGCTCGGCGAGGAGCTCGCCGTTGCGGGCGTCGATCACGGTGTCGGCGAGCGCGTGGATGACGAGCGTGGGCGCGGAGATCGCCGGGAGGCGCTCGTACGCGTCGTGGCCGCGGCTCGCGGCGAACTGCGCCTGCCAGGCCTCGACCGACGGCGCGCGCCCCAGCCGGTACGCGTAGACCTCATCGACGAGCTCCGAGCGCTCGCGGACAGCGTGATCGCCGAGCGAGTTCTCGACCATCAGGCGCAGGCCGGCCTCGCGGTCCATCGAGGGGAACCGCGTGAACGCATCGACACCTCGCTCGGGCATCGGAAAGGCGTTCACGCCGCCGGGCGACGTCGCGCACAGCACGAGCTTCCGAACGCGTTCCGGATAGGTGAGCGCGATCTCCTGCGCGATGAAGCCGCCGAGGCTGACGCCGAAGATGTGCGCCGACTCGATGCCGGCTGCGTCGAGGACGGCGACCGCGTCCTCGACGAGCTGCTCCATCGTGTACGGGCCCTCGGGAACGTCGCTGTCGCCGACGCCGCGATTGTCGACGAGGACGACGTGGAAGTCGTCCGCGAGGAGCCGAGGCAGCGGCCCCCAGCCGCGACGGTCGTACGCGAGACCGTGGATGAACAGCAACGATTCGCCGTCGCCGAGCTCCTCGTACGCGATGCGAACGCCGCTGTTGACGGCGTAGCTGCTCAGGCGGACTTCTCGACGGGCTCGTCGAGATCGGTGTCGGCGCCGGCGCTCGTCACGAGCGTGGGCCGGATGCCCTGCGCGATCGTCTCCTTCGTGATCACGCACTTGGTCACGTCGCGCCGCGACGGCAACTCGAACATGACGTCGAGCAGCGCGCCCTCGATGATCGAGCGAAGGCCGCGCGCACCGGTCTCGCGGGCGAGCGCCTTCTCGGCGATCTCCCACAGTCCGTCCTCAGTGAAGACGAGCTCGATGTTGTCGTAACCGAAGAAGCGCTGGTACTGCTTCGCAAGCGCGTTCTTCGGCTCGGTGAGGATCTGCACGAGATCCTCCTTGCGCAACTGGTGCACCGCCGACACGACGGGAAGGCGGCCGATGAACTCGGGGATGAGCCCGAAGTTCAGAAGATCTTCCGGCATCACCTGCGTCAGCAGCTCGGACGCTTCGGTCGAATGCTTCGAGCGCACTTCGGCGCCGAAGCCGACCGCGTTCTTGCCGATTCGGCGCGCGATGATCTTGTCCAGCCCGGCGAACGCGCCGCCGCAGATGAACAGGATGTTCGTCGTGTCGATCGACAGGAACTCCTGGTGCGGATGCTTGCGCCCACCCTGTGGCGGAACGGAGGCGACCGTCCCCTCGAGGATCTTCAGCAGCGCCTGCTGGACGCCCTCGCCGGAGACGTCGCGCGTGATCGACGGGTTGTCCGCCTTGCGCGCGATCTTGTCGACCTCGTCGATGTAGATGATCCCGCTCTCGGCCTTCTTGATGTCGAAGTCGGCCGCCTGGATGAGCTTCAGCAGGATGTTCTCGACGTCCTCACCGACGTACCCGGCTTCGGTGAGCGCGGTCGCATCGGCGATCGCGAACGGGACGTTGAGGATGCGCGCCAGCGTCTGCGCCAGCAGCGTCTTGCCACAACCCGTCGGACCGAGCAGAAGGATGTTCGACTTCTGGAGCTCGACCTCGTCCTCGTCCGTTCCCATCTGGACGCGCTTGTAGTGGTTGTAGACCGCCACCGACAGCGTCCGCTTCGCCTCTTCCTGCGAGACGACGTAGTCGTTGAGGACGGTGTAGATGTCCTTCGGACGAGGGAGGTTGTCGAGGTCGAGCTGGGCCGGAGAGGTGAGCTCCTCGTCGATGATCTCGTTGCAGAGATCGATGCATTCGTCGCAGATGTAGACGCCGGGGCCGGCGATCAGCTTTTTGACCTGCCGCTGGCTCTTCCCGCAGAAGCTGCAGAGGAGCTGCTCGTTTCCTTCACTGGCCCTGGCCACGGTCTACTCCTTGTACCTCGGATAGCCCTTTTCGTCTACCGGTGGGCGACGACGTTGTCGACGATCCCGTATTCCTTGGCCTCGTCGGCGGTCATGTAGTAGTCCCGCTCCATGTCCTTCGAAATCTTGTCGAGCGGCTGATTCGTGTGCTGGCCGATGATCTCCTCCAGGCGTCGCTTGAGGTTGATCGTCTCGCGTGCCTGGATCTCGATGTCGGTCCCCTGGCCCTGGAAGCCGCCGGAGACCTGGTGGATGAGGATCTTGTAGTTCGGCAGGGCCGACCGCTTTCCCTCCTGGCCGGCGGCAAGGAGGAGTGCGCCCATCGACATCGCGATCCCGACGCAGGTCGTCGCCACCTCACAGCGGATGAACTGCATCGTGTCGTAGATCGCCAAACCCGCGTAGACGCTTCCGCCGGGCGAGTTGATGTACAGCTGGATGTCCTTGTCGGGATCCTCGGACTCGAGATGGATCATCTGCGCGACGATGAGGTTCGCGACGACGTCGTCGATCGGCGTCCCGAGGAAGATGATTCGCTCGTTCAGGAGCCGCGAGTAGATGTCGAAGAAACGCTCGCCACGCGAGGTCTGCTCGATGACGGACGGGATGACGAGGTTCGACGGATACGGGTTCATGTGGCTCCTCAACTTCCGGGGGTCCAGAGTTTCGCTTCGGTCTGCGGCTTTTCCTTGTCGGGTGTCCAGATCGAATCGCGGGCGGCCGCGAGCTCGCGCGGGATGCGCGTGACCTGCGACGCGATCAGGTCGAGCGTCTTCCGCATGCGGAGGCTCTCGCGGTCGCGCTCCCACAGTTCGGTGCCCTTGAGCTCGTCGATCGCGTCGTCCGCGTCCTCGAACCGCTCGCGGAGCCACGCCTCGAGCTCCTCGTCGGTCACCTCGACGCCGAGTTGCTCCGCTGCAGTCTCGAGCACGAGCTCGCGCGCGACGGACCGTTCCGCCTCTCCGCGCAGCCGGTCGAGCAGCTCGTCGGGCGACTGGCCCGTCATCGTCAAATACGTCTCGAGCGGGACGCCGCGCGACTCGACCTGACGCGCGAGCGTGCGCAGCAGCTCGCGCGTGCGCGCCTCGACGAGCGGGCCCGAGGCGTCGACCTTCGACGCGTCGACGAGCGCGTCGGCGACGTCGGAGCGGAACTGCGTCTCGATCTCGTCCTCGATCTGCTCGCGCAGCCGCGTCTCGACGTCGGCGCGCAGCTCGGCGAAGGTGTCGAACTCGCTCGCAGCGCGCGCCAGCTCGTCGTCGAGCGGCGGCAAGACCTTCTCCTTGATCTCCTTCACGGTGATAGCGACCGTCTGCTTCGATCCGTCGGCGAGCTCGAACTCGATCTCCTTCGTCGCGTCGACGTCCATGCCGACGAGCCCTTGCTCGATCTCGTCGACGACTCCGCCGCGGCCGAGCTCGACGACATAGTCGCGCCGCGTTC
This sequence comes from Gaiellaceae bacterium, assembly GCA_036498225.1. Taxonomy (GTDB): domain Bacteria; phylum Actinomycetota; class Thermoleophilia; order Gaiellales; family Gaiellaceae; genus Palsa-739. Next base: position 8,878 of record DASYFU010000178.1, read on the forward strand.
CGGCTCCGTCGGGAGCAACCATGTCGACGATGACGGTGTCGTCGGGGCCGACCGTGCGTCCTTCCACCGGGACGAGCTCGGCGACCGTCGAGCGCAGCGCGTCGAGCTCGCGCTCGACCAGCTCCTCGGGGACTTCCGGGTCGTAGGCGCCGACCTCGAGGGTCTTCCAGTCGGCGACCTCGGGCTTCGCCTGCACGGCGACCGTGGCGGTGAACTGCCAATCCTGATCGTCCGAGCCCGGGAGCTCGAAGTCGTATTCCGGTTGCTCGACGGGGCGCAGCCGAGACTGCGCCGCTGCGTTCCAGAACCATCCGCCGATGTGGCTGTCGACCGCCTCAGCCATGACGCGCTCGCGGCCGAGCTTCTGCACGAGCACGTTGCGCGGAACCTTGCCCTTGCGGAAGCCCGGGATCTTCGCGCTCTTCGCGAGATCGGACGCCGCATGCTCGACTGCGTGATGCACGTCGTGCGACGGCACCTGCACCGTGAGCCGGACCCGGTTCTCGGGCAGCTCCTCGACCTGGGTCTCCACCCGGCCATTACAGCAGAGCCTCTATAGGCTGGCGCTCCGATTGCGCCTGTTCATCCTCAGCCGGCACGGCAACACGAAGCTCAATCAGGAGCGTCGCGTGAACGGCGATCCGTCCGTTCCCGTGCCTTTGACGGAGGAGGGACGCGCCGAAGCGGCGCGGCTCGGGCACCAGCTCGTCGCCCTCGAGATCGATCTCTGCGTCCATACGCGGTTCCCGCGGACGACGGAGACGGCCGAGCTCATCCTCGAGGGCAGGCACGTGCCGTTCCTCGTCGAGCCGCTGCTGGACGACATCGACGTCGGCGAGCTGGAAGGAGCGACGATCGACGAGTACCGGGCCTGGAAGCGGGCGCACACCCGCTCAGATCCGTTCCCGGGCGGCGAGAGCCTCGACGACGCAGCACATCGGTATGCCCGCGGGTTCCGGAGCCTGCTCGAGCGCAGCGAGGCGGTGACGCTCGTCGTCTGCCACGAGATCCCGATCCGGTACGCGCTGAACGCAGTGGAAGGATCGGACGACCTCGACGCGCCGGAGCACACGATCCCGAACGCGACGCCGTATCTCTTCGACGACACCGGCCTGCGTCGCGCCGTGGAGGGAATCGAGCGGGTCGCGGCGAATCCCATCGGACGATGACCGCGCTCTCCTGGCTCCTCGTCGGCGCAACGACTCTCATCTGGGTCGCGATGTTCGGCGCGGTCGCCTGGCGCACGCGCGTCGCTGCACGGCGTTGACCCACGTCCTGCACGAGATCTGGCGGGCGCTGAGCTTCGCCTTCGGGATGACGTGGGAGATCCTCTGGGCGCTCATCCTCGGCTTCGCCTTGTCCGCCGCCGTGCAGGCGGTCGTATCGAAGCGCGAGATGCGGAAGCTGCTGCCCGACTCGTCGCCGCGCACGCTCGTTGTCGCGTCCGCGCTCGGCGCCGCGTCGTCGTCGTGCTCATACGCGTCGGTCGCGCTCGCGCGCTCCCTCTTCCGCAAGGGCGCGGACTTCACCGCGGCGATGGCGTTCGAGATCGCATCGACGAACCTCGTGATCGAGCTCGGCATCGTCATGGCGCTGCTGCTCGGCTGGCAGTTCGTCGTGGGCGAGTTCGTCGGCGGCCCGCTCATGATCGTGTTCGTCGCGCTCCTCTTCCGCGCGTTCCTTCGCGCGCGACTGATCGCAGAAGCGCGCGCGGAGGCCGAGAAGGGACGTCTCGGCTCGATGGAAGGTCACGCCGAGATGGATATGTCGATCGGTCCCGGGAAGCGCTTGCTCTCGGCGGCCGGGCTCACGTCGACGGCGGACTACTTCGTCATGGACTGGGCGGCCGTCGGCCGCGACGTGTTCGGCGGGTTGCTCATCGCCGGCGCGCTCGCCGCGTGGGTTCCCGCCTCGTTCTGGCGCGGGCTCTTCCTCGCGCACCATGGGACGCTCGCGAAGGTGTGGGGGCCGCTGATCGGTCCCGCTGTCGCGATGTTGAGCTTCGTCTGCTCGATCGGCAACGTGCCGCTCGCCGCAGTCCTGTGGAACGGCGGCATCAGCTTCGGCGGCGTGATCGCGTTCGTCTTCGCCGACCTGCTCATCCTCCCGATCCTCGACATCTACCGCCGCTACTACGGCTGGCGCATGGCCGCGTTCATCTTCGGGACGTTCTACGTGGCGATGGCGTCGGCCGGTCTCGTCGTCGAGTTCCTCTTCCACGGGCTCGGGATCGAGCGCACCGCGCGCAACGCGAAGGTGATGACCGCGTCGGTGACGTGGAACTACACGACGTATCTGAACATCGTCTTCCTGCTCGTGGCCGCGGCGCTCGCGTGGCGGTACTTCCGCCGCGGCGGCGGCTGGTCGATGCTGAAGATGATGGACACGCCGATGGACGAGCACGCGCATCACCACCATGCGTGAATGCGGGCGGAGGGACTCGAACCCCCACGGGCTTTCGCCCACCGGCACCTACAGCCGGCGCGTATGACCAGATTTCGCCACGCCCGCGCGTCACGCAGTATCCCCCAACCTCCGCACGCGCCCGCCCAAGATTGTATGTTCACCGTTGCCGTGGCCGA
>DASYFU010000179.1:0-1612 GCA_036498225.1 Gaiellaceae bacterium
GCTCTTCCCGCACCTGAACGTGTTCGACAACGTCGCTTTCGGTCTCCGCCGCCGACGCGTTTCCCAGAACGACGTGCGGAAGCGCGTCGTCGAGATCCTCGAAGCGGTCCGCTTGGACGGTCTCGAGGAGCGACGGCCGGCCCAACTGTCCGGCGGGCAGCAGCAGCGTGTCGCGCTCGCGCGTGCGCTCGTGCTCAGCCCGTCGGTGCTGCTGCTCGATGAGCCCCTCGGGGCGCTCGACGCAAAGCTCCGCAAGATGCTTCAGCTCGAGCTGAAGGGAATTCAGCAGCAATTTGGCATCACATTCGTGTACGTGACGCACGATCAGGAGGAAGCGCTGACGATGTCCGACCGCATCGCCGTGATGTCGGGTGGCCACGTCGAGCAGGTGGCTACGCCGGAGGAGATGTACGAGGAGCCGACGACGGTGTTCGTCGCCGACTTCCTCGGCGTGTCGAATTTGATGCGGACGACTGTCACGGGGACGAGGGACGGAGCGTGCTGCGTCCAAATCGGCGACTTCGAGCTCGTCGCGCGCCGTGGCGACCTCTCCGTCCGCGGCGAGACCCGGCTCGTGATCCGGCCGGAGCGTGTGCGCGTCGAGCCGTACGAGGGATCGGGAGAGAACCGTGTGCCCGGCATGATCGAGCGCGTCGTCTACCTCGGCTCTGCCAAGCAGCTCGTGATCCGGCTGGCGACCGGCGACGTCGTGCAGGCGCTCGTCGTCAACGACGGGCAGCAGCAAGAGCTCGTCCAGGGCACGCCGGTGCAGGCCCACCTGCCGGCGTCCGACCTCCGCGTGCTCGCGGATCGCGAGGCAGAGCCCGTCTAACGCAGCACGACGTGCGCATCGAGCGCGACTGCATCGCGTGCGCGGACGATCAGCGGGTTCACCTCGACCTCCGCCACCTCCGGATGCGCGGCGGCGAATCGGGAAAGAGCCATGAGTGCCCGGGCAGCCGCACGCGTATCGAGTGGGGGACGTCCGCGCGCTCCGATGAGCGCTGGGGCGCAGCGCAGCGATTCGAGGAGAGTCAGCGCCTCCGCCTCGTCCACGGGTGCGAGCGCGACGGCGACGTCTTGAAACACCTCCGCCAGGAGGCCGCCTGCACCGGCGAGCACGATCGGCCCGAAGCGGGCATCCCAGCGTGCGCCGATGATCAACTCGAAGCCGTCCGCAGTCTCCTCGGCGCGTTCGACCGACATCTCTTGCGGCCTGGCCCGCGCAACGACCTCCGTCGCTGCCGCGGCAAGCTCGCTGCGGTCGTGCAGTCCGAGGATGACACCACCGGTGTCGGACTTGTGCGGGCCGCCTCCGAGCGCCTTCAGAACGACGGGATACCCGAGCTCGCTCGCCGCGGCGATAGCCTCATCGACGGTCCGCACCGACCGCGCCTCGGCGAATGCGATGCCGGCGGCCGTGAGCACCGCGCGGGCGCTCATGTAGTCGTCGCGAGCGAGCGGCGGCGATGCCGCAACCGGCAGCATCGGTACCGGCCGTGTGGGCCGCTCGTCGCTCGCAAGCCGCGCGAGCGACGACACGGCGGCTTCGATGGCCCGGTACACCGGTACCCGCGCGTCTCGCAGCGCACGGGCTGGAGGCGAGTTCCAG
>DASYFU010000180.1:0-2740 GCA_036498225.1 Gaiellaceae bacterium
CGCCTCCTCCGCCTCAGGAAAGCCTCAAGACACACTCTCGTACGACTCTCGTAACAGGGCCTGGCCCCAGCCTCATCGCGTGAGCAGGAGCTTCGGCCAACGGGGACACGTCAGGGGCCAGGCCCTGTTACGGCGGTGTCACGGATTCGGCGCGACGAGCCGGTAGCCGGCGCCGGGCTCGGTGAGGACGTAGCGCGGTCGCGTCGGGTCGGGCTCGATCTTCCGCCGCAGCTGCGAGACGTACACGTGGAGGTAGTGCGATTCGTCGGCGTACCCTCTCCCCCACACCTCGCGCAGGATCGTCGAGTGCGTGAGCAGCTTTCCCTCGTTGCGCACGAACAGGCGCAGCAGCCCGAACTCGTGCGGCGTGAGCTGCACCGGTTTCCCGGCGAACCAGACCGCCTGCTTCTCCAGGTCGACGCGCAGCTCGCCGACGTCGTACACCGGCTCGTGCGACGGCTCGACGCGCCGCATCGCCGCGCGCAGGCGCGCGAGCAGCTCGTCGACGCCGAACGGCTTCGTCACGTAGTCGTCGGCACCGGCGTCGAGCGCGGCGACCTTTTCGGTCTCGTCGCCGACGACCGAGAGCACGATGATCGGAACGGTGCTCCACGTCCGCAGCTCGCGCGCGACGTCGGTGCCGCGCCCGTCCGGGAGCACGAGGTCGAGGATGACCGCGTCGGGCGGCGCGAGTGCGGCTGCGGTGAGAGCGCCCTCCGCCGTGTCGGCGGTGTCGACCTCGTAGCCGGCGCCGCGCAGGCTCGCCTTCAGTGCGCGAAGGATGTGCGGCTCGTCGTCGACGACGAGGACGCGCCCGCTCACGCGCGCACCGCCGGCCGCGGCTCGGCCGCGAGCGCGAGGACGAAATGACCGCCGGCGGGATCGTCCTGCGTCCACAGCCGGCCGCCGTTCGCCTCCGCGAAACCGCGCGCGATCGAGAGGCCGAGCCCCGATCCTCCACCCGTTCCGCGCCGGAAGGGCTGGAAGATCGACGCCCGGTCGGCGGCCGTGATCCCCGGCCCGCGATCGACCACGTGGATGCGCAGTTCGGTTGCGCCGTACTCGGCGCGGACGATGACCGGCGATCCCGCAGGCGAGAACCGGAGCGCGTTCTCGATCAGATTGGCGAGCACGCGTTCGATCTGGCCGGCGTCGACTCGCACGGGAGGCGAGCGCGGGTCGAGCTCGACGACGATCCGGTCGGCATCCGCACGGACGGAGTCGAGCGCTTGCCCGACGAGCTCGTCCACCGACCACAGCTCCGGATGGGTCTCGAGCGCGCCCGCCTCGAGCCGCGACACGTCGAGCAGGTTCGCGACGACGCGGTCGAGCCGCGCAGCCTCCTCCCGGATCGCGGTCACGAGCGCGGCATGGTCGCCTTCGTCCAGCTGAATCTCGTCGCTCGCGAGCGCGTCGGCGCTTGCGACGATCGCGGTGAGCGGCGAGCGCAGGTCGTGGGAGACCGCTCGTAGGAGCGCCGTCTTGACCACGTCGCTGCGGCGAAGCGTCTCCGCCTCGAGCGCATCCGCCTCGAGCTCCGTACGGTCGACCGCGACAGCGAGCAGGGCGGCAAGCGCCGGAAGGAATCGTCGCGCGACGCCGCGATCGGGCGCATCGCTCTCGTGCACGAGCAGCGTCGCGACCCGGCGCCGGTTCACCTCGACCGGAACCGCCTGCTCTCCGGCGCCGGGCTCGGCATCTCCGAGCTCGAGGCGCGCGCCGCTCACGCCGAGGGCGCCTGCAGCGAGATCCGAGAGCTTGTCCAGCTCCGCCGCGAGGTCGACGCCGCGCAACAGATCGCCGGCCGCCTCTGCGAGAACATCGGCCTCGCGACGGCGCTGCTCCGCGTCCTCCTGCCGGTGCCTCGCCCGCGAAGCGAGCGCGCTCACGACGACCGCGGTCACGAGGTATACGGCGAGCACGGCCCAGTTCGCGCCGTCCCGCAGCTGGAACGTGTGCGTCGGTGGCAGGAAGAACCAGTTGAAGACGAGCATGCTCGCGACCGAGACGATCGCTGCGAGCGCCGTGCCCCAGCGCACGGCGACGGCGAGAACGGCAAACACGTACAGGACGCCAAGGCTGAGCACGGGCAGGTGCGGCTTCAACGCCGCCACCGCGAGCGACACGATCGTGACCGACCCGGCGCCGACGAGCGCGCCGAGGACGAGCTCGCTCTGCTGCCTGCGCATGCGGCAACGGTACTCCTACGCTGCGGGCTTCAGCACCACGGTCTCGGCAGGCGACTTCGTGAGCAGCCACGCGAGCTCCTTCGGCGTGAAGTCGGGCGCCGCCGCGACGATGCGGTCGAACGGCTCCGCCTCCCACAGCCGTCGCACCGCATGCGTGAGCGTCCGTCCCTTCTCGATGCGCGCGTCGACGGGGACGCCGGCGCGCAGAGCGGCGAGCTCGACGGCCTCGAGCAAGGGCATCGCGACCTTCACCTGCTCCCGCAACGGCGAGTCCTCGGCGTACTGGAGCGGGACGACGATCAGGTATGCAGGCACGAGCACGGCGTCCTCCGCTTTCGCGATGCGGATCGCCGCGTCGAGCACGGTCTGGTCGAGGCTGCCGGAGAACGGGACGAGGATCCGGCGTGCGCCCTCGCGCACGGGCAGCCGGCGCGGCGGGCGTCGCGACGCGACCAGCGCCACGGCAAGGAGAACCACGAGGACGAGCAGCCCGATTTCGATGCCGTTCATCCCTCCGCCCCCGGCCTGTCTGCGCGGTTGGCGACGACGCG
>DASYFU010000181.1:0-4447 GCA_036498225.1 Gaiellaceae bacterium
CACGAGCGCGTGGTCGTTCCGCTCGAGCTGTCGCTCGCCGCCCTCGCCGCGGATCTGGATCACCGCTTCCGAGACGGGCGTGAACCCCCACATGTAGAAGGACGACAGTTGGCCGCCACCGGTATTCGTCGGCAGTGAGCCTCCAGGCCCGAGCTTTCCGTCCTCGGTGAACGGGCCGCCCTCGCCCTTCTCGCAGAACCCGTAGTCCTCGATCGTGCAGAGGACCGTGTACGTGTAGCAGTCGTACAGCTCGAGGAAGTCGACGTCCGCGAGCTCGATGCCGGCCTGGCGCAGGGCCTGCTCGCCCGAGACCTTCGCGCCCGTGTCGATCAGCGGGTCGCGGCCGCGGAACTGGTTGTCGCCCGGTGCGATCTGGCCGAAGCCGCGCAGGAAGACGGGCGGCTGCTTCAGGGTGCGCGCGCGCTCCGCCGACGTGACGATCACGGCGACGCTCCCGTTCGAGACGAGCCCGCAGTCGAAGAGATGGAACGGCTCGACGATCCAGCGGGACGCGTGGTAGTCCTCGAGCGTCATCGGCTTCTTCATCTGCGCGCGCGGGTTCTTCAGCGCCCACGCGCGCTGGCCGATGGCGATCGTGCCGAGCTGGTCCTGCGTCGTGCCGAACTCATGCATGTGGCGTCGTGCTCCGAGCGCATAGGAGGGGTTCGCACCGAAGAGCCCGTGCGCGGTGCGCAGCCCTGCCATGCCGACGGCGCCCTTCAGCCGGTTGCCGGCGTATGCAGCCGAGCTCGACACCTTCTCCTGCAGCGGAGCGTCGGCGAAGAGACAGGCGACGGCCGTGGCGCGGCCGCTCGAGACCGCGTACGTCGCGTACTCGAGCATCATCCCGGCCGTCGAGCCGAAGGAGTTCATGACGTTCACGAACGTCATGTCTTCGAGCCCGAGGGACATCTGCAGCCGCGGGCCGATGTTGTCGAAGCGCGCGTTCGCGTTGACGAGCAGCCCGTCGAGCTCGGATTTCTCCAGGCCCGCGTCGTCGAGCGCGAGGGCGACCGCCTCGGCCGCGAAGTCGACGGCCGTCCGGCCGTACACCTTGCCCATCTCGGTGATGCCGAGCCCGACGATTGCGGCTTTCGCCGACATCTCTCCTCCTAACTCCAGGTGACGACGGCGTCCAGCGCCTCGACGGTCGAGCCGTCGACGCGCAGGGGGTTGATCTCGATCGACTCGAGCCGTGGCCCGAGTCGTAGGGCGAGGCGACCGAGCGCGACGACGACCGCTGCGATCTGCCCGACGTCCGACGACGAGCCGCCGCGACCGCCGGCGAGCACGGCGGCGCCGCGCAGCTCGGCCAGCATCGCGCCTACCTCGTCCTCGTCGACCGGCAGGCGCCGCAGGCTCGAGTCGTTCAGGGCGTTGACCCAGATTCCGCCGAGACCGACAGCGATCGTCGGCCCCCACTGCGGGTCGCGCACGACGCCTGCGATCAGCTCGACGCCGCCGCGGCGGAACGGGGCGACGAGCGCGCCATCGACGACGGCGCCGTCGACAGCCTCGCCGGCGGCGGTGACGCGCGTGTACGCATCCCGCACCGCGTCGTCGTCGGCGAGCCCGAGCGCGACGCCGCCGATGTCCGACTTGTGGATGATCTGCGGCGATACGACCTTGACGACGACGGGATGCCCGAGCTCGCGTGCGGCGGCGACGGCCTCGTCCGCGGAGTGCACGAGCCGCGTCGGCACGGTAGGGATACCGTGGTCGGCGAGCAGCGCGAGTGCAGCCGCCTCCGAGAGCGCAGACGGGTCGATCGCGAGCGGCGGCTCGGGGACCGCGTGCACACGAGGGCGCCACGCCGACCAGCGCATGACGTTTCCGATCGAGCGGATGCCGAGGTCGAGCCCGGCGATCCACGGCTCGAGCCCGAGCTCGCTCACCTCCGCGCGCAACCCCGCCGGCATGTCCTGCGAGACCTGATTGAGGACGACGCACGGCTTGCCGAGCGCCGCGAGCGCGGGCCCGAGGACGCGCAAGCGGCCGTTCGGCTCGGTCAGGACGTCGCCGTCGGGCAACACGTCGACGACGCAGACGACCGCGACGTCCGGGTCGGCAGCGACGGCCGCCACGGCATTCGTCATCAGCTCCGGTCCGCCGACGGCTGCACCGGTTACGTCGAGTGGATTGTGCGCAGCACCGTACGCCGAGCCGGTCTCCCGTAGCCGGGCACGCGTCTCGTCGGTGAACACGGCAAGCGGCACGCCGGCTGCGCTCGCCGCGTCGACGACGATGTCGCACGCGCCGCCGGAGATGGAGACGACACCGAGCTTGCCTGCGCCGACGGCGCCCATCCGCGTGACGAGACCGGCGGTCGCGACGAGCTCCTCGAGCGAGTCGACGCGGATCACGCCGGCCTGGCGAAGCGCGACGTCGATCACCGCGTCGTCTCCGGCGAGCGAGCCGGTGTGGCTCGCGATGATCTCGGCCGCGAGCTCGCTCCGCCCCACCTTCATCATCACGATCGGCTTGCCGAGCTCGGCGGCGCGCGCGGCGAGGTCGTCGAAGCGGGCGGCGTCCCCGATTGCCTCGACGAACATCGCGACGCAGGCGACGCGCTCGTCGTCGACAAGGGCGCGGGCGGCGTCGAGCGTGTCGATCATCGCCTGGTTGCCGGTCGAGACGACGTGGCTGAAATGCACGCCCTGCTTCGCGGCGAACCGCCCGAGCTGCATGGCGACGGCGCCGCTCTGCGAGACGAGCGCGATCGGCCCAGGAGTCGCGTCCGGGACAGGCAGGGGCGAGGCCCATGCGCAGCAGCGGTCGACGAGGTTGAGGAAGCCGAGGCAATTGGGCCCGAGGAACACGACGTCGAGCTTCTGCGCGAGCGCGACGAGCTCCGCCTGCGCCGCGTGGCCCTCGGCGCCGGTCTCGCCGAAGCCCGAGGCGAGCGCGACGACGCCGCGGATGCCGGCGTCCGCCACGTCGCGGAGCGCGTCCGGCAGCGAGGCGGCACCGACGAGGAGCACTGCGACGTCGACGTGCTCTCCGATTGCGGCGCAGCTCGTCGCAGTCGGGCGCCCGTGGGCCGGGGCGCCGCTCCGGTTCACGAGGAAGAGCTCCCCCGGGAAGCCGTATCGGGTGGCCGTCGTGAAGGTCGTGAACGACCACCGGGAGTTGTCGGAGGCACCGACGATCGCGACGCTCCTGGCGGCGAAGAGCGAGCGGAGGCGGTCGAGGCCGACGCGGGCGTCGCGGGAGGGGCCGGGCGCCACAGACACCGTCATCGGGCGTCGATACTAGTCGTATTTCTCGGATATGGATAGTCTCTCCATATAGTGAACAGCGTCGCCGACCTCACCATGGAGCTCGCAGCCTTCATCGGAAAGCCGGTCGGGCCGTCGCGCACGGCGCCGACCGAGGTCGGCGAGGCATCGATCTACAACTGGTGCGCGGCCCTCGGCGACGCGTTGCCGATCTATACGGATGCGTCGTTCGCCGCGATGAGCCGGTGGCACGGCATCGTCGCGCCTCCGACGATGCTGCAGACCTGGACGATGCCCGACCGGCGCACGACACCGCCGCCGACTCCGGGGCCCGACGAGCCGGAAGCGGCGTTGATCGACCTGCTGCGGCGCAACGGCTACGAGGGAGTCGTCGCAACGAATTCGGAACAGGCATATATCCGGCCGGTCAGGCCCGGCGACAGGATCGCCTCGCGCGCGACGATCGCCGAGGTGAGCGGGCCGAAGCGGACGGCGATCGGCGAGGGCTACTTCGTCACGACCGAGACGGCGTACGTCGACGCGGGCGGCGATCCGGTCGGCAGCCTGCTGTTTCGCGCCTTTCGCTATCGCGCCGAGACGCGGCGCACGCCGCCGCCGCCGGTCACGCCCGACCTGCCCGCGAGCCCGACGGTCGTCGTCGGCCGTTCCGTCGGGCCCCGGACGACGGAGACGCGCAAGCGCTCGTCGGTCGCGGCCGGCGACACGCTGCCTGCGCTCGAGGTTCCGATCACACCGACGCTGATCGTCGCCGGCTCGGTCGCATCGGGCGACTTCAACGTGCTGCATCACGACCGCGACCGTGCACGCGCCGCCGGGGCGGCCGACATCTTTCTCAACATCCTCAGCACGAACGGCCTCGTCGGCCGATATCTCGGCGAATGGGCCGGCCCCGATGCGCGTGTCGCGCGTGTCGCGCTCCGGCTGGGCGTCCCGAACTACCCGTACGACACGCTGCGCCTGACGGGCGTCGTCGAGCGGAGCGACGAGCTGGTCGAGTTGCGGATCCGCGGCACGAACTCGCTCGGCGAGTGCGTCGACGCAACGGCTGAAGTGGAGCTGCCGTGAGCGGCGACGTCGCGATCGTCGGGGTCGCCCGCACGCCGTTCGGCAAGTTCGGCGGCGCGCTGCGCTCGGTCAGCCTGCCCGAGCTCGGCAGCCATGCGGCGCGGGCGGCGCTCGACCGCGCCGGTCTCGTGCGTGCCGACGTC
>DASYFU010000182.1:0-4290 GCA_036498225.1 Gaiellaceae bacterium
CGCCATCCTTCCTCTGTACGACGCGTTCGCGCGCGGGACGACCGTGCGCCATGTCCTCGCGCGCCACGAGCAAGGCGCCGGGCACATGGCGGAGGGGTATGCCCGCGCCTCCGGCCGCGCAGGCGTCGCGATGGCCACCTCGGGGCCGGGCGCGACGAACCTCGTGACGCCGATCGCCGACGCGTGGATGGACTCCACGCCGCTCGTCTGCATCACCGGCCAGGTCAGGTCGCACCTCATCGGCAGCGATGCGTTCCAGGAGTGCGACATCACCGGCATCACCCTGCCGATCGTCAAGCACTCCTGGCTCGTGCAGGACGTCGAAGAGCTGCCGCACGTGATCAAGGCCGCCTTCCACGTCGCACGCACCGGGCGCTGCGGCCCCGTCCTCGTGGATGTGCCCCGCGACATCCAGGAGGCGGAGCTCGACTTTTCCTACCCCGATTCGGTGTCCCTCCCGGGATGGAAGCCGCCCCGCCGTGGTCACGAGCGGCAGATTCAGGCTGCGGCGCGTGCGATCGCCGCGGCGGAGCGGCCCATCCTCTACGTCGGTGGCGGCGTGCTCAACGCCGACGCCACCGCGGAGCTGCGAACCCTCGCGGAGACGGGGCGGCTGCCCATCGTCACGACGCTGATGGCGAAGGGCGCCTTCCCGGAGACGCACGAGCTGCACGCCGGGTGGCCCGGGATGCACGGCCCGAAGTGGTCGAACTACGCGCTGAACAAGGCCGACTTGATCGTCGCGATCGGCGCGCGCTTCGACGACCGCGTCACGGGCAAGGTGTCGGCGTTCGCACCGGGCGCGACCGTCGTCCATCTCGACATCGATGCTGCCGAGATCTCGAAGATCCGCCACGCGGACATTCCGGTGGTCGGGCCGCTGAAGCCAGTGCTCGCCGAGATCACCCGTCTTCTTCCCGAAGCAGCCGGCCGGAGCCGCACCGAGCCGTGGCTGCGCCAAATCGCCGAGTGGCGGGACGCGTTCCCTCTCCGCTACCGCCACGACGGCGACATGCTGAAGCCGCAGCTCGTGCTCGAGACGCTGCAGGAGCTGACCGCCGGCCGCGACGACGTGATCTTCACGACGGGGGTCGGGCAGCACCAGATGTGGGCGATGCAGTACCTGCTGTGCGACCGGCCGCGCTCCTTCATCACCTCGGGCGGCCTCGGCACGATGGGCTACGGCGTCCCCGCCGCGATCGGCGCGAAGGCCGCGCGCCCGGACGCGACCGTCGTCTGCGTCGACGGCGACGGCTGCTTCCAGATGACGCAGCAGGAGCTGGCGACGGCGGCGCACGAGGACCTTCCGATCGTCGTCGTCATCGTCAACAACGGCTACCTCGGCATGGTGCGCCAGTGGCAGGACATGTTCTTCGAGGAGCGCTTCTCGCAGATCCGGCTGACGCACACGCTGCCGGACTACGCCGCGTTGGCCCGCGCGTACGGCGCCGAGGGCTTCACCGTCGAGAGCGAGGACGATCTCGAGGGCGCGCTCACCGAGGCGCTCTCCTGCGGACGTACGGCGGTCGTCGACGCGCGCGTCGACCCGCGCGAGCATTGCTTCCCGATGATCCCGCAGGGCGCGGCCGCGCTCGACCTCGTCGAGTTCGAGGAGGTCGTCGAGGTATGAAGCACACGCTTTCGGTGCTCGTGGAGAACAAGCCGGGCGTGCTCATGCGCATCGCCAGCCTGTTCGCGCGCCGCGGCTTCAACATCGACAGCCTCGCCGTCGGCCCGACGGAGCGTCACGACGTGTCGCGCGTCACCATCCGGGTCGACTGCGAGACGAGCCCGCTCGAGCAGATCGAGAAGCAGATGCACAAGCTCGTGAACGTGCTCCGCGTCGCGGAGCTCGTGCCCGGCGAGTCGATCGAGCGCGAGCTCGTCCTCATGAAGGTGTCGGCCCCGCCGGCGAAGCGAGCCGAGCTGATGGCGCTCGGCGAGGTGTTCGGCGCGCGCGTCGTCGACCTCGGCCCCGATTCCATCGTCTTCGAGCTCACCGGCCCGCCGGAGGACGTCGACTCGTTCGAGGAGCTCGTCCGCCCGCACGGCCTGCAGGAGCTCGTCCGCACCGGGCGCATCGGCCTCGGCCGCGCGCATCGTCCACACAAGAATCGTCCTCGCCAGCACGTGCTGGCCTGAAAAAGGAGCACGCAATGGCGACCATCTATCGCGAAGGCGACCTCGACCTCCTCTCCGGGAAGGTGGCTGTCATCGGCTACGGGAGCCAGGGGCACGCGCACGCGCTCAACCTGCGCGACTCGGGCGTCGAGGTGCAGGTCGGCCTGCGCGAAGGCCCTTCCCGCGACCGCGCGGAGGAGGCCGGCCTCGAGGTGCGGTCGATTCCGGAAGCGGTGCGCGGCGCGCAGGTGGTCGCGATCCTCCTGCCGGACCACGTGCAGAAGCAGGTGTGGGACGAGGAGATCGCGCCGAACCTCGAGCCGGGCGCGGCGGTGCTGTTCGCGCACGGCCTAAACATCCACTTCGGGCGCATCGCTCCGCCCGAGGGGCACGATGTGATCATGGTCGCGCCGAAGGCGCCCGGCCACCGCGTGCGGGAGCTGTACGTCTCCGGCGCAGGCACGCCCGGCCTCGTCGCCGTCCACCGCGACGCGAGCGGCAACGCGCTCGACCTCGCGCTCGCGTACGGCGTCGGCATTGGCTGCGCGCGCGTCGGCCTCCTCGAGACGACGTTCGCGGAGGAGACGGAGAGTGACCTCTTCGGCGAGCAGGCTGTGCTGTGCGGCGGCGTCCCCGCGCTCGTGCAGGCCGGGTTCGACGTCCTCGTCGAAGCGGGCTACCAGCCGGAGATCGCGTACTACGAGTGCCTGAACGAGCTGAAGCTCATCGTCGACCTGCTCTACCAGGGCGGCTACGAGTACATGCGCTACTCCGTCTCCGACGTCGCCGAATACGGCGATCTCTCGCGCGGCCCGCGAGTCGTCGACGACGCGGTCAAGCAGCGGCTGCGCGACATCCTCGGCGAGATCCAGACAGGCGCGTTCGCGGAGGAGCTCTTCGCCGACGACGAGGCCGGACGGCCGAAGTTCGCGGAGCTGCGCAAGGCAGGGGAGGCGCGCGCCGCGGAGATCGAGCGCGTCGGCAAGGAGCTACGAACGCTGGCAGGCGTCGAAGGACTTCTTGGCGTCCGTTGACGTCGGGATAGGCCTCCTCGGCTACGGAACGGTCGGCTCCTCGGTCAACCGGATGCTCGTCGAGAGCGCCGACGAGATCGAGCGGGCGACCGGGCATCGCCTGCGCGTCGTGCGCGCGCTCGTTCGCGACCCTGCGAAGGAGCGCTCGTTCCCGGCCGGCGACGGCGTGCTCACGAGCGACTTTGCCGCGCTGCGCGACGACCCTGAGGTGCAGATCGTCGCCGAGGTGATGGGCGGCGTCTCGCCGGCGGGCGACTACGTGCGTGAGCTGCTACGCGCGGGCAAGCCGGTCGTGTCCGCGAACAAGCAGCTGATCGCGCGCGACGGCGCCGAGCTCTTCGCGGCCGCGTCGGAGGCCGGCGTCCAGCTGCGCTTCGAGGCGTCGGTGTGCGCCGCGATCCCGGTGGTCAAGGTCCTGCGCGAGTCGCTCGTCGTCACGAACGTCCACCGCGTGCTCGGCATCGTCAACGGCACCACGAACTTCATGCTCTCGAGCATGGGCCGCGGCGGCACGTACGCCGAGGCGCTCGCGGAGGCGCAGGCGCTGGGGTACGCGGAGGCGGATCCGACGGATGACGTCAGCGGCGCGGACGCGGCCGCGAAGATGGCGATCCTCGCGACGGTCGCGTTCGGCTCCCGCGTTCGCTTCGAGGACGTCGAGCGCCGCGGCATCGAGGAGCTCGAGCCGGCGCACATGGCGGCTGCTGCCCAGCTCGGAATGGTCGTCAAGCTCGTCGGGATCGCGACGCTCGTGGACGAGAGAGTCGACGTTCGCGTTCAGCCGGCGCTCGTCGAGCGATCGCATCCGCTCGCCGCGGTCGACGGCGCATTCAACGCGGTCATGCTCCAGGGCGACGCGATTCGCGAGATCACGCTCGAGGGCCCGGGCGCGGGCGGTCTCGAGACCGCGTCCGCCGTCGTCGCCGATCTCGTCAGCGTCGTCGGCACGAGCGGCACCGGGTTCCTGCAGAACGATGCGTGCTGGCGCGAGCTTGAGAAGCTGCCCGCGAGCGAGTGGAGCTCGCCGTTCTACGCGCACCTGGAAGTCTCGGATCGTCCCGGCGTGCTCGCGCACGTCACGAGCCGCCTCGCCGCGCACGACGTTTCCGTCGCGCAGCTCGTGCAGCGACCCGCG
>DASYFU010000183.1:0-3212 GCA_036498225.1 Gaiellaceae bacterium
ATCGATAGGAGGAAGCCTTGAGCGTCTTGCCATTGCCCGTCCACGGTCCGTCGCCGCGAGATCTCGCGGACGGCGACTGGGCGCGCCTCGAGCAGCACGCGAGCGAGATCCTCTCCGCTTTCGGCATGGATCTCGAAACGCCCGGCACGCGCGATACGCCGGCGCGCTTCCTCCGTGCGCTGTACGACGCGACTTCCGGTTACGACGGCGACCCGAAGCTGTTGACGTCGTTTCCGGCGGAGCACGCAGGTGAGCCGTCGGGGCTCATCGTCGAGGGGCCGATCGCCTTCCATGCGCTCTGCGAGCACCACGCCCTTCCCTTCCACGGCTCCGCGCACGTGGCGTACGTCGCCGGGAGCGAGATCATCGGCATCTCGAAGCTGACGCGGATCGTGCGGTTGTACGCGCGCCGGTTCACCGTCCAGGAGCGCCTGGGCGAGCAGATCGCCGACACGCTCGTCGAGCTCATCCGGCCGCGTGGAGTCGCCGTGCACCTGGAGGCCGCGCATCTCTGCACGCAGATGCGCGGGGTCGAGGAGGACGGATCACGGACGGTGACGACGTTCTGGCGCGGCGCCTTCGCCGACGATGCCGACCTCCGTCGCGAGTTCCTCCTCCACGTGAAGTAGTGCTCGAGCTGCTCTACGAGCCGGAGGGCTTGCCGTCGTTCGCGCTGCCTGCCGAGCTGGCTCGCATGTACGCGGGCTCGTTCGGTCTCGCCGACGACGTTCTCTATGTCAACTTCGTCGAGACGATCGACGGCGTCGTCGCGCTCCCCGGTGTGCCGCGCTCGAATCGGATCGTCTCGGACGAGAGCCATGCCGACCTCTTCGTAATGGCGCTCTTGCGCGCGTGCGCCGACGCGGTCGTGATCGGGTCGCACACGCTGCTCGCGTCCCCGAAGAACCGGTGGACGGCCGAAGCCGCGTTCCCGGAGGCGGCCGAGGGCTTGACCGAGTTACGACGCTCGCTCGGGCTGCACGACGCGCCGGAGGTCGTCGTCCTCTCGCGCCGGCGCGAGATCGAGTCTGAGGTGCTCGGCGACCGCCTGCACGTCCGTTCCGACCTCAACGCCGCCGTCGCCGAGCTCCGCGAGGGCGGCAACCGCCGGATCCTGTGCGAAGGCGGCCCGACCCTGTTCGGGTCATTGCTCGAGGACGAGCTCGCGGACGAGCTCTTCCTCACGCTCTCGCCATTGCTCGCCGGGAACGGCATCCCGCTTGTCGAAGGCGTCGAGCTCCTGCCCGACCACCGTGTCGCCGGCACGCTCGCAGGCGTCCGCCGGCACGGCTCGCATCTGTTTCTCCGTTACGCCCTGGAACGCTGACGCCGCGCGAGCTTGGCCGCGACGACGGTGAGCTCGTCCTCGAGCCGCGCCTTGCGGATGTAGTCGGCGGCTCCGGCCGAGCGAATCTCGAGCGCGCGCTCCTCGTAGTCGTGGCCGCTGATCGCCAGCACCGGAAGGCTCGGGAGCCGCTCCTGCAGCACGCGTG
This sequence comes from Gaiellaceae bacterium, assembly GCA_036498225.1. Lineage (GTDB taxonomy): Bacteria > Actinomycetota > Thermoleophilia > Gaiellales > Gaiellaceae > Palsa-739. The sequence goes on from DASYFU010000183.1 coordinate 1,494, forward strand.
TCGCCTCGACGCCGTCCATCACCGGCATCTCCACGTCCATGATCACGAGGTCGGGCAGCAGCTCTTCCGCGAGCTCGACCGCCTCGCGGCCGTTTCGCGCGCGGCCGACGAGCTCGAAGCCGCCGTCGGCATCGAGCACGGCCTCGAGCGCGTCGAGGAACGTCTCGTCGTCCTCCGCGACGAGGATGCGATACACCGGGCTAGGCGAGGCTCTCCGCCATCACGGGCGCTGCCACCAGGGGAATCTCCACGACGAACGTCGAGCCGCGTCCGCCGTTCTCCTCCACCCAAATGCGCCCGTCGATGCGCCGTACGAGCTCGCGGCAGATGTACAGGCCGAGGCCCGTGCCGCCGATGCCGCCGGTCATCTCGGGATCGAGCCGGTAGAACTTCTCGAAGATGCGCCGTCGCTCGTCGGGCGGGATGCCGATCCCGGTGTCTGACACCGCGAGCCGCACCTTGCCGTTGTCCGGCTTCAGCGTCACCGTCACGGCGCCGCCGGAGGGCGAGTACTTGATGGCGTTGTCGATGAGGTTCGCGACCACCTGGCGCAACTGGCTCGGGTCGGCCGACACGATCGGGAGCCGATCGGGCGAGTCGAGCGCGAGCTCGACCGTATCGGGCGCATGCGCGCGCGCCGCTTCGATCTCGGAGCGGACGATCGCGAGCGGATCGCACGGCTCGATCTGGACGCGGAGCTTGCCGGAGTCGAGCTGGCTCGCGAGCAGGAGGTCGTTGACGATCTCGCCGAGTCGCGCCGCTTCTTCCGCGATTACGCGGAGGAGTGTGTCGCGCATCTCGTTCTCGAGCTCGACGTCCTCGCGGCGCAGCGTGAGCGCCGCGCCGTAGATCGCGGCCAGCGGGGTGCGCAGCTCGTGCGAGACGGTGGCGACGAGATCCTGGCGCATCGTCTCGAGGCGCCGTTCCTCCGTGAGGTCGCGGAACGCGAAGACGACGCCGTCCTCGTAGCCGACCGCCGACAGCGACAGCCACACCTCGCGGCCGCCGACGTCGAGCGGGACGCTCTCGACCACCGGCGCCTCGCCGGCCCCCGCGACGGGGATGCGCCGGTCGACCTCGTACCACCCCGGCACGGCCTTCGCGATGAGCTTGCCGAGCAGGTCGCGCTCGCGCAGGCCGGTGATGCGCTCGGCAGCGGCGTTCCACAGCCGGACGCGGCCGCCGCGGTCGAGCAGAAGGACGCCGTCGCCGATCGTGGCGAGCGCTCGGGCCGCCTCGGCCCGCTGCTCCGCTTCGCGGTAGAGGCGCGCGTTCTCGATCGCGGCCGCGGCGCGGCGGGCGAGCTCCTCCGCGAGCCGGAGATCGGCGATCCCGTACGGGTGGCTCGTCTCGCTCGAGACGAACGTGATCGCGCCGAGCGTGTGCTCGCGCCCCGGCAGCGGCACGCACATGTACGACCGCAGCTCGAGCTGGCGTAAGAGATCGCGCTGCAGCTCGTCCACGACGGCGTTCTCGATCATCTCCTCGGTGATCTCCGGCACGAGCTCGGCCTCGCCCGTGCGGATGACGGCGGTCGCGCCCGTCTGCGCGTTCGGGTCCGGCGGATACCGCTCCTGGAGCTCGCGCGCGAACGCGACCTGGTCGGGATCGCGGTGCGCGACGGCGACCTCGGAGATCGATCCGTCCTGCTCGACGATGTGGACGGTGCACCAGTCGCTGACCCGCGCGACCGCCAGCTGCGCGACCTTCGAAAGCGTC
>DASYFU010000184.1:0-4751 GCA_036498225.1 Gaiellaceae bacterium
CGTCGTCGGTGCCGGTGAAGCCACGCTGCGCGAGCCGAGCAGCGACGACACCGCTCTCGCCCGAGCGTCCCGCGTGCAGGCGCTTGACCATGCCGCCCTGCTGTGCGCCCATGAGTCCCGCCGCCATGCTTCCCGCAAGGCCGAACGCATGCGCCGTCTGCGCGGCATCGAGTCGCAGCCCGCGTGCTGCGGTCGCGGCCGCGGCGATCGGCCCCATCGTCCCCTGCGGGTGATAGCCGCGCAGGAAGTGGCCCGGCTGGATGGCGATGCCGACGCGCAGCCCGACCTCGAAGCCGGCAACGAGCGCCGCGAGCAGCTCCTCGCCCGTCCACCCGCTCTTCGCCTCGGCGAGCGCGAGCGCGACCGGCACCGTGACGCTGCTGACGTGCAGCCCCGAGCGGTGGTCGACGTCGTCGATCTCGAACCCGTGGCCGGCCGTGCCGTTCGCGAGCGCCGCGAGCGAGACGCTCGTGCGCACATCCGTGCCCCACACGCCGGCGACCGTCGGGCCGCCCTCGGCGAGCACGTGCGCCTGGATCAGGCGCGACCACGGTAGCGTTGAGGCGTAGAGCGTGCAGCCGAGGCAGTCGAGGACGAGCGTCTTCGCCGCCTCGACGACCTCCTTCGGCACGGCGTCGAAATCGAGGCCTGCAGCGAACTCAGCCAGCTGCGCCGTCGCGGTCTGCGTGGCGCGATCGATCGTCGTCGTCATCGTTCCATCCTGACTTCGCCGGCGGCTGCCGTCGAGAGGGCTATGGCCATCCCGCCCCCTCGACCGCCACGGCGGCGATCTCGATGTTTCCGCGGCTCGTCTCCGGGTCCACGGTGGCCATGAACAGCGTCCTGCCGTCGGGGCCGCCGAGCGTGCAGGCGGTCGCCAAACGCCCGGGAACCTCGATCGTCGCGTCGACCTCGCCGCCCTCGCGCATCCGCACGAAGTGCTCTTTCGCGAGCGCGCCGATCCAGACGGCGCCGTCGGCGTCGAGGCAGATTCCGTCCGGAGTCCAGCGGCCGGTGTCCGCCCACAACCGCGACTCCGACAGGCCGCCATCGCCGTCGATCGTCCAGGCGATCAGCTTGCGGCGACGCGTGCTGGCGTGAATCAGCGTCCGGGAGTCCGGAGTGATCACGATCCCATTCGGTCGTAGCGCCGGATCGGCGACGAGCCGCCAGCTGCCGTCGGGATCGATGCACACGATCTTGTCCGGCGACTCCTCGCCGCCCGGGTCCTCGACGTACGTGATCGCGTCGACGTACGCGCGGCCGTCGTGGTCGACGACCATGTCGTTCAGCCACTCGACCGGAAGCGAGCGCAGGTCTGCGTGGACGGTCGCGCTGCCGTCGACGACGCGCAGGACGACACGCTCGTCTGCGCTCACGACGAGCAGCGTTCCATCCGGAAGGAAGCCGATCCCGGTTGGGCGATCGTCGAGCTCGACCACGACGTCTGCATCCCCCTCGAGATCGACGCGCATGACGCGGTGCGCGTGCACGTCCGAGAACCAGAGACGGCCGGCGTGCCAGCGCGGGCACTCGGGGAAGGTCAGGCCGTCGAGAAGCGTCTCCGGCGTCACGAGAGCGGCCTGAACTTGACGAGAGCGGCATCGGGCGCGAACGACTCGAAGACGGCCGTGACGCGAAGGCCGACGTCGACCTGCTGCGGCTCGATCTCGACGACGTTGCTGATCAGCCGCGGACCGTCGTCGAGCTCGACGAGGGCGACGACATACGGGATCGCGTCCTCGAAGGCGGGGTCGAACGCTCGCTCGTAGACGCCGTAGCTCCACACCGATCCCTCCGGCGCTACGGGGGTCCATTCGGCGTCGGGCGACCAGCACTCCGGGCAGAGAACCGCGGCCGGCCAGCGGAGGTAGCCGCACGACGTGCAGCGTTGGAACGACAAACGGCCGGCGGCCGCCTCGCGCCAGAACGGCGCCGACACCGGATCGTCGAGGTCGGGCAGCACGATCGTCACGCCGCCTCGCTGGCAAGCACGGTCGCAGCGCCCTTCTCGAACGCCTTGCTCGAGCAGTACAGCGCGGTACGCGCGCCGCTCACCTGGCGTTCCCCGGCCTCCCCACGCAGCTGGCGTACCGCTTCGACGAGATGCAGCCAGCCCCACATGTACGCCTCGGAGAGCTGGCCCCCGTTCGTGTTGAGCGGCAGCGAGCCGCCGGGGGCGATCGCGCCGGTCTCGAGGAACGTGCCGGCTTCGCCGACGTCGCAGAAACCGAACCACTCGAGCATCTGCAACACCCACACGCTCGTCGGGTCCTGGACGTAGAGCAGGTCGATGTCGTCGCGCGTCAGGCCCGAGTCCGCGTAGACACGGCGCGCGACGTCGCCGAGCCACGCGCGCATCAGCTGGTCGTCGTTCTGGTACAGCCGCAGGCCCGTCTGCTGCGCGCCGGCGAGCATGTACACCGGTTTCGTCGGCAGGGCGGCAGCGCGCTCGGCGGTCGTCACGATCAGCGCGGCGCCGCCGTCGGAGATCATCGTCACGTCGGCGCGGCGCACCGGGCGGACGAGATACGGCGAGGCGAGGTAGTCCTCGAGCGTGAAGTCCTCGCGGAAGATCGCCTGCGGATTTCGCCTCGCCCACTGCCGGGACGACACGACGATCTGCCCGAGCTGCTCCTCCGTCGTGCCGTAGAGATGCTGGTGGCGACGGAATGCGAGCGCAGCCGGCCCGGCGACGTGCAGGAAGCCGTACGGCGCACCGGGGCTGCCGGCGTCGCCTGCCGCCTGCGTGAACGTGAACTTCTTCCCCGTCTTCTGATTCGTCCCGTAGACGAGCCCGATCGTCGACGCCATCCCGCTCGTGATCGCCATCGCGGCGAGATGAAGCGAGAAGTTGCACGTGCCGTAGTCGAGCGTCGCGCTGAAGGCCGGATTCATGCCGGCCTTGCGGCCGATCTCCGTGTCGAGCCCGGAGTCCGTGCCTGCCGACTTGCATGTGATCAGGCCGTCGAGGTCACCCTTTTCGAGGCCCGCCTCCGCGAGCGCGAGCCCCAGAGCCTCGATCGCGATGTCGTCCGCGTCCCGGCCGGGCAGCTTGCCCTGCTCGGTTGCCCCGACGGCGACGATCGCCACTGAGCCGCCCACCCGCACCGGCGCGCCTAGGCTCCCGCGCCGTCGACGTTGCCGGCGCGCGTCCCCGGCTTGAACTCCCACGAGATCTCGCAGCCCGCGTCGCCGCGCCACCGGCAGCAGCGCACCTCGACGCGGTCGAGGTTCTCGTCCGCGGCGACGTAGCCCTCGAAGCAGCCTTGCTCGAATGCTCCCGTGTACTTGCCGTTCTGCGGCCGCGTCTCGTCGAAGTAGATGCACGCGTTGCGCTTGACGACACAGCGCTCCTCGTCCCACTCCGCATACAAGGCAGCCGTGTGCTTCGGGCCGCGGATGGAGTGCGCAATGTCCTGGTAGATCGCCATCATCTGCGCGCTTCCGCGGTTGCCGCAGCCGCGAGCCTGCAGGAGCTTCGCGTAGCCGCCGCCGCCGTATCGTCGCCCGATCTCGTGCGCGATCTTCAGCGCTGCCTCCTCGCCGGCGACCTCTTCCGCGACGGTGTAGAACGTCTGGAAGTTCGTCTCGATCTGGCGCGCCATGCTGTAGACGAGCTGGTCGGTGGTCAACTCCTCGATCGTGAAGTCGAGGTCGTCGACTCGCTGCTTCTCCTCGTCGCTGAGGTTCAGCCCCGGATAGAGGAGCAGGTTGCGGTCGGCATACGGCTCGCGATTCATCTCTCTCCCTCTGTCTCAGGCACGGTCAACGCGGATCAAAGCTGCTTCGCCTTCGCCGATGCCGCCGCAGATCGCGACCAGGCCGAGCCCACCACCTCGCCGCATCAGCTCGAGTGCGATCGTCATCACGAGCCGGGCGCCGGTCGCGCCCGTCGGATGCCCGAGCGCAACGGCGCCACCGTTCACGTTCGTCCGGTCGCGCAGTCGTTCGGCCTCGGCCGCGTCACCCTCGGCGAGCACGAGCGTCGAGACGAGCGGCACAGCGGCGAAGGCCTCGTTGATCTCGATCAGGTCGACGTCGGCGAGCGAGAGCCCTGCCTTCTCGAGCACGCGCCGCGCTGCGACGGCGGGGATCGACGCGACGTTCTGCGGCGGCCCCGAGACCATCGCGGTCGCGACGACCGTCGCGAGTCGCGTTGTTCCCCGGCGCTCCACCTCGTCGCCCGTCATCAGCACGACGCTGGTCGCGCCCGTGCTCAAGCCCGGTGCATTGCCGGCCGTGACCGTGTCGCTGTCGTTGACGGTCGCGAGTTGCGCGAGTGCGTCCAGCGTCGTGCCGGGACGCGGCGATTCGTCCGCCTCGACGCGCCGGCCATCCACATCGATCGGCGCGATCTCCTCCGCGAACAACCCGGCGTCGGCGGCGGAAGCCGCGCGCTGCTGGCTGCGGAGCGCCCACTCGTCCTGCTCGGAACGGCCGACGCCGTATTCCGCCGCTTCCTTCGACGCCTGCACGGCCCGAGGGACGCCGGTGTGCGGGCAGGAGATGACGAGCTGGTCGACGAGCCCGATGTGGCCGAGCGAATGGCCCCAGCGCAGATCCTCGAGGAAGTACGGCACCTTGCTCAGGTTCTCGGCACCGCCGGCGAGCGCGATCCGCGCGTCACCCATGCGCAGCGAGCGCGTCGCCATCCCGATCGCGGCGAGCGACGAGCAGCACGCGCGGTCGACGGTGTACGCATTGCGATCTTCCGGGATGCCCGCGCGCAACGCGACCTGCCGCGCGAT
>DASYFU010000185.1:0-4407 GCA_036498225.1 Gaiellaceae bacterium
TCGGCTCAGCAGCAGTCGTCGCTGCCGTCGCAGCAGCCGCCGTCGGAACAGTCGCTCATGTCGCCTCCTTTCATCGATAGACGTCGATGGATGGTATATTGACAGATATCGATGAAGATGCTCGAGGTTCTCCCCACCCTGTGCTGCGGCCCCGACACGGCGCCGCTCGAGCCGGACGAGCGCGAGACGCTCGCGGCGCGCTTCAAGGCGCTCTCCGACCCGACACGCGTCGCGATCCTCAACCGCCTCGCGGCCACCGACTGCGTGTGCGTCTGCGACTTCGTCGCCTCGCTCGAGCTCTCCCAGCCGACGATCTCGCATCACCTGAAGGTGCTGCGCGACGCCGGTCTCGTCGAGTCGAGCCGCCGCGGCACATGGGCGTACTACCGCCTCGTGCCGGAAGCGGTCGGCGCGCTCCGCGCTGCGCTCGGCGGCTAACCGGCGCTGATCAGCGCGACGCCTGCAAGCGCGACGCCTACGCCCGCGAGCTGATGCCGCGCGATCCGCTCGTGCAGGAAGGTCCGCGCGAGGATCACGAGCACGACGGGGTAGAGCGACGCGAGCACGGACACGACGCTCAGCAGCCCGCGCCGCACCGCGAGGCCGAACAGGAGGTTCGCACCGGTGTCGCACACACCGACGATCGCGAGCAGCAGCCACGACACGCGTAGCCCGGTCGCCGGCGTGCGCAGGAGCAGCAGCGAGACGAGGATGAGCGGCACGCCGACCGAGCGCATCGTCAGCGGCGCCCACAGCGCGCCGCCCGCCGCCGCCTTGCTGAGGAAGATGAGCGACGTGCCGAAGCCGAGCGCCGCGAGCAGCGACAGGCCGACCCCGGCGCCGATCCGTGCGCCTGCCTGTGTCGGATGCCGCTCGACCGCGGCCGCGATCACGCCGACGACGGCGAGCGCGACCCCTGCGAGCTGCACCGTCGAGGGCCGCTCGCCGCGCGCCAGGCCATAGGCCATCGGCACGATCGCGCCCGTCGCGGTCAGAGGGCCGACGATGCCCATCGCGCCGATCGCAAGCGCGCGGTAGAACGCGAAGAGCCCGAGGATTCCCAGTGCGCCCGCGATCGCCCCGTAGCCGTATTGCGCCGCGGAGGGGACACGCGGCTGGAAGATCGCGACGACGAGCGCGACGAAGACGAGCCCGGCCACCTGCGTCGCGGCGATCACGAGCGGGACGGGCAGCCGGCGCGAGCCGATTCCGGCTCCGAAGTCCGCGAAGCCCCACGACAGGCTCGCCGCGAGGGCGAGCAGCACGCCGCTCAATCGCTGACGGGTCTCGTCGCGGCGACCGCGTCGAGCTGGTTCGCGTGGAACAGCACGGCCGCCTCCGCCGTACGCGCAGAGCGCAGGTCGTGGTGGCAGGCGACGGCGTGCAGGACCTCCGCGCGCACGCCCGGGTCGAGCGTGCCGCCGCGCTCCTCCACGAGGCGCAGCCCGAGGTGCACGTGCCCGAGCAGCCGTCCTTCGTCGGTCGGACGGAAGACCGGCCCGCGCCCGAGCTCGCGTGTGCGGCCCGCGTCGTGCACGAGCGCCGCCGCGAGCAGCAGGTCGGCGCGCAGCCGCTGGTGCAGCTGGGCCGTCTCACGGCAGAGCGTCGTCACGCCGACGGTGTGCTCGAGCAGGCCGCCCGCATACGAGTGATGGCCGTCGAGCGTCGCCGGCAGCGCGCGCATCGCTGTGCGCGTCTCCGCGTCGAGCACGCGCTCGACCAGAGCGCGTAGCCCCGGATGCGCGATCTCCGCGACGAGGAACTCGAGGAAGCCCTCGAGCTCGTCCGCGTCTCGCCGCAGCGCCGGCGCCATCGCCGCCGGGTCGACGCCTTCCGCCGGCTCGAGCGTGCGCACGTCGAGCTGTAACCGGTCGCGGAACTTCTCGACGCGCCCGAGCACGTGCACCGCGTCGCCCTCGCCGAAGCGGGTGTCGAGCAGCTCGACGTCGTTCCACACACGTGCGGCAATGCGGCCGCTCGGGTCGACGAGCTCGAGCGCGAGATAGGCGGCGCCGTTCTTCGTGCGGAGCCGCTCCTTCTTCGCGACCGCGTAGACGCCGTCGACGGTGCGGTTCTCCTCGAGCTGCGCGATCGCGGTCACGAAGTGAGTCTAGGCCCTGGTACGGTCGAGTCCGTGGCGACGATCAGACCCTTCAAGGCGCTCCGCTACGACGAGTCGGTGGCCGGCCCTCTCGCCGAGCTCGTCGCGCCGCCGTACGACGTCATCTCGGACGAGCAGCGCGCCACGTACCTCGCCCGGAACCCGCGGAACGTCGTCCACCTGACGCTTCCCGACTCGGAGGAGCAGGCCGCGCGCGACCTCGCCGACTGGCGCGCGTCCGGGGTGCTCGTCGAGGACGACGAGCCCTCGTACTGGTGGCTCGCGCAGGACTACGTCGGCCCCGACGGTGTCGCGCGCACGCGCGAGGGCTTCGTCGCCGCGCTCCGAGTCGAGCCCTACGAGAACCGCGTCGTTCTACCGCACGAGCGCACACACGCGGGGCCGAAGGAAGGCCGGCTCCGTCTCCTCCGTGCGACGCGCACGCACCTCGAGCCGATCTTCCTGCTCTGGGACGGCTCCGTCGCGGTCGACGGCCTCGGCGAGCCCGACCTCGTCGCGCAGGAGAGCGGCGTCACCGCGCGGCTTTGGCGGCTCGATCCCGAGTTCGGCGACGCGCTGACCGAGGAGATCGCCGACGCGCAGCTGCTGATCGCCGACGGCCACCACCGGTACGAGACGGCGCTCGCCTTCCACGCCGAAGACGGCTCCGAGGAGAGCGCCTGGCTCATGGTCGTGATCGTCCCGACCGACCAGGAGGGACTGACGATCTTCCCGACGCACCGCGTCGCCGAGTCCGTGAACGGCGTCAGCGGCACCCCGATCGACCAACCGGGTGACGACCTTCCCGGACTCGTCCTCTATCGCCAGGGCCGCTACGAGTTGCTCCAGGGCGACGGCCTCGACCCCGAGGTGGTCGACGCGCTCGCGCCGCAGGGCGTCACGTACACACCGCATGCGCGTGAAGCCGTGGCGGCCGTCGACCGAGGCGACGCGGAGGCCGCGTTCCTCCTGCGTCCGACGCGGATCGAGGACGTGTGGGAGGTGGCGGGCCGCGGCGAGGTGATGCCGCAGAAGAGCACGTTCTTCTATCCGAAGCTCACGTCGGGGCTCCTCCTCTTCCCGCTGTGACCGACTGGGTCGCCGTCTGCCGCGCCGCCGTCGGCGACGTCCGCACCGTGCTCGAGGATCTGCCGACCCGCGTCGAGCGCGAGCCCGTCCTGAGCCAGGGAGAGGGCGGCGACGACACGACCGCGGTCGACCAGGCCGCGGAGGACGCGATCCTCGCACGCTTGCGCGACCTCGACGTGACGGTCGTCTCGGAAGAGGCGGGCCGCTTCGGCACGGGCTCGACGCTCGTCGTCGTCGACCCGATCGACGGGTCGCTCAACGCGAAGCGCGGCATCCCGTTCTTTTCGCTGTCGATCGCCTTCGCCGACGGCGAGACGATGGACGACGTCTTTCTCGGCTACGTCTACGACTTCGGCACCGGCGAGGAATGGATCGGCCGGCGCGGCGAGGGCGCGACCCTCGACGGCGATCCGCTCGGCGCCGTCAAGCCGAAGAAGACGATCGAGATTCTCAGCTTCGAGGCGACGCTCACGTCGCTGATCGCCGAGCATGCCGCGTCGATGAACGGGATCGCGCACCGGCTGCGCGTGATGGGCTCGCTCGCGCTCTCGCTCTGCCATCTCGCGGCGGGGCGCGTCGACGGCGTGTGCTCGCTCAAGCCCGCACGCTCGGTCGACATCGCCGCAGCGCAGCTGCTCTGCCGCGAGGCCGGCCTCTCCGTCGAGCTCTTCGACGACCCGCGCGGCTTCGGCGAGGCGGAGCTCGACCTCGTCGGACGTTCACGCATCGCCGCAGCGGGCAACGCGGCTCTGTGCAGCGAACTGGCCGCCGCTCTGTCCGCGTAGGCTGCTCCGGCTGGAACTACGCCGCATGGAAGGACGAGTTCTACGAGGGCAAGCCGCCGCGCCTCTGGCTCGAGCACTACGCGCGCCACTTCGACACCGTCGAGGTGAACACCACCTTCTACCGCCTCCCGAATCGCGACGCAGTCGCGACGTGGGAGCGCACGGTTCCGGCCGGCTTCCTCTTCACGATCAAGGCGTCGCGCTACCTCACGCACATCAAGCGCCTGCGTGAGCTCGGCCCCGGCCTCGAGCGCTTCCTCGAGCGGCTCGAGCCGCTGCTCGGTACGCCGAAGCTGGGTCCGATCCTCTGGCAGCTGCCGCCCAACTTCCAGCGCGACGACGAGCGGCTCGCCGATGCGCTCGCCGAGCTCCCGCGCACGCTGCGCCACTGCTTCGAGTTCCGCCACCCGAGTTGGTTCGCCGAGGACGTCT
>DASYFU010000186.1:0-4017 GCA_036498225.1 Gaiellaceae bacterium
CGTCACGACTGCAAGCCCGGCGCCTTCGGCCCAGTTCAGCGCTTTCGTCGTGTACTTCTCGACGTCCTTCGTCCCGATCGAGTTCAGGACCTTGTGACCGCTGCGCTCGACGTGGATCTGCTTCAGGTGATGCGTGTTCAGCCAGTGCTGCAAGCGCGCGAGGTCGTGATCCGCGCCCGTCACGCGGGTTTGTCCGGAGACGACCGTAAAGTAGTTGTCGACCCGGTGACTTGCGTCGCGCGTCTGCTGCACGACGACGGTCGCCAGAGCGAGAACTGCGAGTGCGAGCGCTGCTGCAAATGCCAAGTAGACGATCGCGACCGCGAGCCCGCGCGGGATCCACACCCGACCCAGTCCGCGAACAACCGGATTGAGGAGGAGGGCGATGAGCAGCGCCACGAGGAAGAGGAAGACCGCGTGACGCACGACTCCCGCCACCGTCCAGACCAGCAAAAGCAGGAGCGGAAGCCCCACCAGCTGCACCCAGCGCGGGATCACGATCCTCGGCGCGGCGGGAGGGCCCGGCATGCGGTCGATAGTAGCCCTGGCCACGGCTGGGACTGGGTCGACGGCTCCCTTGCCCTCGACCCTCGATTGAACGACCCCCTGCCGTTCGATACGGTGCCACTCGACATGCCGTCCTCGCGCTCCAGCAGGAGGCGGCGCGTCGAACGTCGGGAGGTGCGTGACGCGCGCCGTCATCGGCGATTCGCGCTGCTCACCGTCCTCGCCGTCGTTCTCGTGGTGGCGCTTGCGCTGACCGCATTCGGCGGAGGCAAGGCGACGAACCTCGCGAGCCTCTCGGTCTCGCGCTCGCTCGCGAGCGCGACGCAGCCGTTCCCGCAGATCGTCGCCGTGCGCGGGTCGGTGCGCCTGCAGATGCCCATCACGCAGAGCCAGTCGACCGCGATCGGCTACCACTCGGCGAGCGACGGCGCGCTCACGCTCGCGCCGCTGGGTCACCAGGGCAACGAAGGCGTCGTACAGCGCGTCTTCCACGCCGTCTTCGGTGGCGCCGGCGGGCATCCGACGTGGTACCGGCTCGACGGCGGAGCGCTCTCGGCGCTCGACGTCGGCGCAGCGCCGGGAACGGACGTGTATTCGCCCGTGGACGGAACGGTCGTCGGCATCTCGCCGTACATCGTCGCCGGACAACGCTTCGGATCGCAAATCGACATCCAGCCGCAGAACGCACCGTCGCTCGTCGTCGTCCTCACGCAGGTCCGGCCCGATGCTGCGTTGCAGGTCGGCAACAACGTCGTCAGCGGCAGGACGAAGGTCGCAGCAGTCGTCGACCTGTCACGGGTCGAACGGCAAGCGCTCGCGCGCTACACGAACGACGCCGGCGACCACGTCTCGATCGAAGTGCGTCCTTCCGCCGCACTGGCCCTCAACTGAGGATCCTCTTCCTCGCAGACGTGTTCGGACCGCCGGGACGGCTCGCAGTCGAGCAGCGACTGCCGGGGTTGCGCGACGAGCTCGACGTCGACGTCTGCATCGTGAACGGCGAGAACGTGGCCGACGGCGCCGGTGTCACGAGGAAGCTCGCGGACAAGCTGCTCGCCTCCGGCGCGGACGCGATCACGCTCGGCAACCACGCCTTCCGTCGCGACGGCGTCGGCTCCTACCTGGACGCGAGCGACCGGGTCATCCGTCCCGCGAATGCGGGATCGAAGCTCCCAGGTCGCGGCATGACCGTGGTCGAGGCGCGCAACGGCGTCGCCGTCGCGGTCATCAACCTCCTCGGGCAACTGTTCATCGACGCCGCGATCTCGCCGTGGGAGATGGTCGACGCGTTGGTCGACGAGGCGCGCGCGCAGGCGCCCGTGGTCGTCGTCGACTTCCACGCCGAGGCGACGAGCGAGAAGGTCGCGCTCTCGCGCTGGCTCGACGGACGCGTGACCGCCGTCATCGGCACGCACACGCACGTGCAGACGAACGACGCGCGCATCCTCCCCGGCGGGACGGCTGCGATCAGCGATGCCGGCATGACCGGCCCACACGACTCCGTCATCGGGGTCGAGGCCGAGCTCGCGATCCAGCGCATGCGCACGCGCCTGCCTGTGCGCTTCCGCCCGGCCGAGGGCGGCGTGCGCATCGAGGGCGTCGTCGTCGACTGCACGGATGACGGCCGCGCGGAGCGCATCGAGCTCCTCCGCGTCGAGATCTAGCTCGGCTGAGGAAGCGGCCAGGTCCGCAGGTCGAGATCCTCGACGCGACGGCGTTCGCGGACGAGCGCGGCGGGGGCGAGCACCGTGATCGCCGCGAACGGGAAGAACCACGGGATGTACGTGTAGAGCCAGTACGTCTGCACGAGCTCGAAGCCCGCCAGGAGAGCGGCGGTGAGCGCGGCCAGCTGCAACGGCGACTTCCGTCGCGGAACGAAGGCGACGACGATCGCCGCGGCGACGAGCAAGACCTGCAGCACGCGCTGGAGCAGATGGAGGTTGGGCAAGCCGCGCGCGTGGTACTGCCGCCAGTCCCACAGCGAGAACGGTGAATCGCGGCCCACCTGCCACTTGACCGTCCGATCCCAGAAGACGTGCAGCTCGTGCAGCGGCGATGGCTCGAGCAGGACGATGGAGAACACCGCGAGCGTCGTAACGACGAATGCGGCGATGAAGCGCGGCGACGGACGCCGGTCCGGATACGTCGCCCACAGCGGCGCGACGATGAGGGTCGCGAACTTGCTCCAGCCGGAGAGAGCCCCGAAGACGCCGCGCCCGACCGGGGACGACGCGAGCCAGAAGCCGTAGATGAGCAGGCACGGCATGATCGCGTCGTTCGTGTTCGAGTTCGACGCGTACTGGGTGAACGGATACGCAGCCCACGCGAACGCGAGTGTCGCGGCGAGGCGCGCGCCGCCGAAGCGCAGGCCGACGAGGAAGAGCCCGAGCATCGCGAGCAGGTCGAACAGGATCGACGTGAAGTGCACCGCGGGGAGCGTGTCCCACTTCCCGCTCCAGCCGAGCACGAGGAAGCCGGGGATGTACGCCTCGTAGGCCGTCGGTCCGTACGTGTCGCCCTGCGGATTCGCAGACTCGCAGCGTCCGTTCGTCTGGACGCGGTTGCGAATCTCGCCGGAGCTGTCCGCCGGCCCGCACGGCTTGAGGTTGTCCTCCACCGGGAAGTTCCCCCACGGTGCGCGGCCCTCGGACGCGATCCGCTCCGCGCCGATGACGCCGGAGTAGCCGACGTCGATGACGTTCGACGCCTCGACGTTGAGCCCGACGCGAAAGCCGGCGGCGAACACGGCGGCGGCGAGCAGGACCCACGTCGGCCAGAGGGGCCGCGAGCCCGACCCTCGCCCGGTGACGCCGATCCAGACGCCGCGCAGGATCACCCAGACGAGCGCGGGATAGAAGAGCGGAACCGCGGTGAAGACGTTGCCGTGGTTGAAGTACCACAGCGAGGCGGTCGGCGACAGCAGCATGACGAGGTCCAGGTTGCGCAGCGACAACGGTCGCCGGAAGTTGCCGAGCCCGATGAGGAACGCGGCGCAGAACGCGCCCCAGATCCACGGGTCGTTGATCTTGTCGCCGCCGAAGGCGCCCTCGACGCCGCGCAGCATCCCCCACGCCACCTGCGGCCCGGTCCACACGCTGACGACCGAGCCGCTCGCGTCGTCGACGGTGCCCTCGACGACTTCACCCGCCTTGCCCCAGAAGATCTTCGCCGTCCACTGGTGCGTGGTCGGGTCGTACGTCTCCTCGTCGGAGAATCCCGACTTCGGGTAGCGCGCGAGCCAGGCGGCGGCCTTCGGATTCACGCGGACGATCGCGAGCGCCTGGGCCTTCGTCAGCCGCGCGGTGCTCGTCGCCGGCACGAACGGCGTTTGGATGAGGTGGCCATGCGAGTCGTAGACCGGCGACGTCACCGTCGTCGCGGCATGAGCGGCCGGGACGAAGGCCGCTGCGCAGATCAGGACGGCGAGAAGACGGCGCGCCAACGCCGGAACGTTACGCGTGACGGCGGAACGACCAGAGCTTGTTGCCGACGAAGTTCAGCGGCGTGACG
>DASYFU010000187.1:0-1803 GCA_036498225.1 Gaiellaceae bacterium
GGACGGGCCGAGCTCGAGCGCGGCCTGTCGCGTCAGCGCCAGGACTCCTGCCTTGCTGACGCAGTAGCTGCCGGCGCCGATCGTCGGCACCGTGGCGCCGATCGACGCGATGTTGACGATCGAGCCTCCGCCCGCGCCGGCCATGGCGCCGCCGAAGGCCTGCAGGCAGAGGAAGTAGCCGCCGAGGTTGACCGCAAGCGTCTTCTGCCATGCGTCGAACGACTCCTCCAGCAACGTGTGCTTGACGAGGATGCCGGCGTTGTTGACGAGACCGTCGACGCGTCCGTGCCGCTCGAGCACGGCGTCGCGCGCGCGGAGGACTGCCGCAGGATCAGTGACGTCGGCCTGGATCGCCGACGATTCGTGGTCATCGGCCGCGAGCTGCGCGACCGTCTCCTCCGCCGCGGCGAGGTCGAGGTCGAGCGCGACGACCGTCGAGCCGCCGGCGGCGACGACGTGCGCGGTGCGGCGGCCGAGGCCGGAGCCGGCGCCGGTGATGACGACGATCGGGACGCTGTTCATCGCTCCTCCAGTCCACAACGTGAAAGGCGTTACCGCATGTCGGACAGATGCAATATCATATGCGGGTGGCTGTCGCCGATCCGCGCGCGCTCGACGCAAACGCGCTCTTCGCCCCCGAGATCGTCGCCGATCCCTTCCCGCTCTATCGCGAGCTGCGCCCGCAGACGCCGTTCCGGACGGCTGACGGCCACTGGGTCGTCATGCGCCATCGCGACGTCTTCGCGGCGCTTTCGAACCACCGCGTCTTCTCCTCCGACCTGAGCCACATCGACAACGAGGTGCTCCGGGAGACGCCGATCATCTTCGAGGATCCGCCGGGTCACTCGCGTCATCGCAAGCTCGTCCAGCCCGCGTTCACGGTCGGCCGGATGCAGGCGATGACGCCGTGGGTCGCAGATGCCGTGGAGGACGTCGTCGGCTCGCTGCCGACGGGAGAGGTCGACGTGATCGCCGAGCTCTGCGATCCGCTGCCTGTCCGCGTCGTCGCGCAGGTGATGGGCGTGCCGGAGGAACGGCATCTCGACTTCAAGCAGTGGTCGGACGAACGGACGTATCTCGTCGCCCAGCGGGGGGCGCCGACGTCGCCGGAGCATGCGGCACGCGTCGAGGCGGCTCGTGCGGCGAACCGCCGGCTCCTCGATTACTTCCTCGGCGAAGCGCGCGCGCGACGCGCCGAGCCGCTCGACGATCTGATCACGGATCTCGTGCAGGCGAACGACGGCGACGATGCGCTGTCGGAGGAGGAAGTGGCGGCGGTATGCGCGCTGCTGCTCACGGCCGGCAACGTGACGACGACGAACGTGCTCGGCAATCTGCTCGGACTGCTCGCCGATCATCCTGACGTCTATGCGGCGGTGCGTGCCGAAGCATCGCTCGTCGACGAGGTCGTCGAAGAAGCGCTGCGCCTCGAGGCGCCGGTGCAATGGCTGTATCGGCGGACTCTGAGCGAGACGAGTCTCGGCGGCGTCACCATCCCGGCGGGTGAATCGGTGCTCGTGTATTTCGGTGCCGCGAACCGCGATCCCGACGCGTATCCCGAGCCCGAACGCTTCGATCTCGCGAATCGCGCACGCCGGCACGCCGCGTTCGGGCACGGCATCCACTTCTGCCTCGGCGCTCCCCTCGCACGGGTGGAGACCACGCTCGCGCTCCACGCCGTGCTCGAACGTTTCTCGTCGATCTCGCGCGGCGCGGCTCCGTCTCGTCGCATCTCCGACGCGGCGACGCACTGCGGCTATGTGACCCTGCCGCTCGTCCTGACGGTCTAAGGCCGCGGGAACG
>DASYFU010000188.1:0-4339 GCA_036498225.1 Gaiellaceae bacterium
AGTGGCGCGCGATCTGGCCGGTGCAGAAGAGCCCGACCGCCGACTCCGGCGTCCCGAAGGCCGGGGAGCCCGACTGCATGTCGGTGTTCGAGAGGAAGGAGCCGAAGACGACTGGGCAGCCGGGCCGGATCGTCTGCACGAGCGCGATGCCCGCGAGCGCCTCCGCCACCTGCTGCGCGAGCGTCGCCGCCACGGAGACGGGCGACATCGCGCCCATCAAGAGGAACGGCGTGACCACCGTCGCCTGCCCCGCCTTCGCGTACTCCATGAGCGCCGACAGCATGCGGTCGTCGTAGCGCAGCGGCGAGTTGACGTTGATGAGCGAGATGATCGCGGGCGTCTTCTCGATCGACTCCTTGCCGAAGATCATCTCCGCCATCGCGATCGTGTCCAGCGCGTTCGGGCCGGACGTGACGGATCCCATGAACGGCTTGTCCGACAGCGTCGTCAGCGCGAACACCATGTCGAGGTGGCGCGAGTCGAGCGGCAGATCGTTCGGCTCGCAGATCGTGCCGCCCGGCGAGTCGAGCTGCGGAAACGACTGCGCGAGCTTCACGAAGTTCTGGAAGTCGTCGTAGGTCGCGTCGCGACGCTCGAGGCCCTCGCGGACGAACGGGCAGCCGTAGACGGCGGAGAACACCATGTGCTTGCCGCCGATGTGCACGGTGCGCTCGGAGTTGCGCGCCTGAAGGTCGAACTCCGGCGGCGCTTTCGCGACCTGCTCGAGGATCCAGTCGGGGTCGAACTTGACGAGCTCGCCCTCGACGTTCTGTCCCGCGGCCTTGAAGGTCTCGAGCGCCTCCTCGTACAGGAACTCGATCCCGAGCTCGCGCACGATCCGCCGCCAGCCGCGCTCGAGCTCCTGCAGCGCGAAGTCGTCGAGGATCTCGTACCGCGGCATCTCGTTGATCAGCACAGGAGCTTCTCCAGTTCTCGTTCGAGCCCGATGACACCAGTCTCTCGCACCTCGAGCGGCAGTTGCAGGAGTGCGGCCGCGTGCTCCGCGCCGGCGCGCAGCTCCGGCGTCGGCTCCTGCGCGAGCCACACGACCTTCTCGTAGTTGCGGAAGTAGTCGTCGCGCAGCTCCGGGTGCCGGTCGAGGCCGAGCCCGCGCCACACGACGCGGTCGAAGCTGCGGACGAGGAAGTCGGTGAGGAAGTACGTCGCCGGCTCATGCTCGGCGCCGTACACCTCGTAGCAGTGCGCGCCCGCGAGGCGGTCGAAGCCGGCGAGGTCGGCGCCGCAGTTCGCGTACGCGACGACGACCTCGTCGCCGTCCACCGCCTCCTCGACGGCGGCGCGGATCCGCTCCGGGCGGTTGTGCAGCTCCGGCGGCACCGGGCGCACGTCGACGTCCCAGCCGCGCCTTGCAGCAATCTGCTTCACGTGGATGGCGAGCGCGCCACAGCTGACGACGACCTTCGTCATCCCGGGAACTTGAGCTGGTCGATGAACAGGTCGTTGAAGTCGGCGCGGCCGGAGAGCTCGACGTACTCGACCTCGTCGAGGATCGCGTTCGCGGCCGCGCGTTCCGTGACCGAGAGCGCCGCGATCTTCGCGCCTTCGCCGGCGACGTTCCCGGCCGAGACGATGCGCACGAGCGGCAGCTTCGGCACGAGGCCGATCTTCACCGCGCTCGCTGCGCTGAGGTAGGAGCCGAACGAGCCGCCGAGCAGCACCTGCGCGATCTCCTCCGGCTCGATGCCGAGGTCGCGGCAGAGGATGTTCCAGCCGGTCGCGATCGACGCCTTCGCAAACTGGAGCTCGCGCACGTCGCGCTGCGAGAGATAGACGTCGTCGGAGAGATAGAAGACGTTCTCCTCGCCGATCTTCGCGAACCGATCCGACGTCTCGAGGATGAAGCGGCCGGAGTGGTCGAGCATCCCGGCGCCGACGAGCTCGGCGACCGCGTCGACGAGGCCGGAGCCGCACATGCCGACGGGCGCCACGTCGCCGATCACGGTCAGCTGCACCTCGCCATCGACGATCTTCACGCCCTCGATGGCGCCGTCGGCGGCGCGCATGCCGCACTTGATCTGCGCTGCCTCGAACGCGGGCCCGGCGGGGGCCGCCGTCGCGAGCGTCTTCGCGGAGGAGCCGAGCACGATCTCCGAGTTCGTGCCCACGTCGATGAAGAGACGCACGCGCCGGTCGAGCGTGATGCCCGTCGCGAGGATGCCGGCGACAATGTCGGGGCCGACGTACGCGCCGAGCGCGGGGAACGTGACGGCGGGCGCGCGCCGGTGGACGGCGACGCCGAAGTCGGCGGCCGTCGTGTCAGGCATGCGCCGTGCGACGACGGTGAACGGCGCCATCGACAGCGGCTCCGGGTCGATGCCGAGCGCGATCTGGATCATCGTCTGGTTGCCGGCGACGACGATCTCGTACACCTCGGCCGGGTCGACGTCCGCCTCCGCGCACACCTCGTCCGTGAGCTGCTGGAGCGTCTCGTGCGCGTGCCGCTGCAACCGTTCGAGCGCGTCGTCCTCCATCATGATCGCCGAGATCCGGGAGATGACGTCTGCACCGAACGGTTGCTGCGAGTTGAGGATCGAGCGCACCGCCTTCGGCAGTCCCGTCTCGAGGTCGAGCAGCGTCGCGACGACCGTCGTCGTGCCGAGGTCGAAGGCGATCGCGTGGCGGCTCGCGCTCGTGTCGCCCTCTTCCACGTCGATGAGCACGTCGTCGGCGAGGACGGCGGTCACCTTCCAGTTCGCGCGGCGCAGCGTGCCGCCGAGCTCGCGCACGATGCCGAGCGGCACGCGCGGCTCGACGTCGTCCATCGCCGCGAGCAGGCGCTCGAGATCCGATTGCTGGTCCTCGAGCGTCGATTCGACGAGCTCGACGTAACGCTTCTGGACGGCAGGCCGGAGGATGACGTGGCGCCCGACGCCGACGAGCGCGGCCTTCGGCCGGGTCTGCAGCGGCGGCACCTCGATCGTGAGGTCCTCGAGCGTGTTCGCGCGGCACGCGAGGCGCCAGCCGCTCTTCAGCTCCTCGATCGTGAACGCGCGCGGATCGACCGGGCTGATCGGCGCGTTCCCGGAGACGACCTTGACCTTGCACTTCTTGCACGTGCCGTGGCCGCCGCACGTCGAGTCGATGGCGACGCCGTTCCAGCTGGCGGCGTCGAAGATCGTCGTGCCGGCGAGTACGCGCGCCTCCTTGACGGCGCGATCCTCGCCCGACTGGAGGAAGCGCAGGCGGACGCGGTCGGGGTGCTGCTCCTCCGGGAGATCGACGACGACGCTCACGTCGTTGCTGCGGCCTGCTTCTCGCGGTACATGCGGATCCAGGTGGTGCCCCACTCGTCGCGGCCGAGCAGGAAGTCGGTCGCACGGACGGCCTCGACCATCTCCGGCCGGCGCGAGTCCATGATCGCGCTTGTCAGTCCGTGGCTCTGCGCGACGGCGAGGAACGCCGCGCCGAGCGTGTGCCGCCCCGGCAGGCCGAACGACGTGTTGCCCGCGCCGCAGGTCGTGTTCACGCCGAGCTCGTCGCGCAGCAGGTGCAGCGTCTCGACGAAGAGGGTCACCGCGCGCGGCTCCGCGCCGATCGGCATCGCGAGCGGATCGATGATCACGTCCTCGGGCGGGATGCCGTGATCGCCGGCGACGGAGACGATCTTCTTCGCGATCTCGACGCGGCGCTCCGGCTCCATCGGGATGTCTTCCGCGTTCGCGAGCCCGATGACGGCGGCGCCGTGGCGCGCGACGATGGGCAGGATCGCCTCGAGCCGCTCGTCCTCGCCGGTGACGGAGTTGACGAGCGCCTTGCCCTGGTAGGCGGAGAGCCCGGCCTCGAGCGCCTCGATGACGGACGAGTCGATGCAGAGCGGGACGTCGGTCAGTCCCTGGACGAGCGGGATCGCTGCGCCCATGAGCGCGATCTCATCGGCGAGCGGGTCGCCGACGTTGACGTCGAGCATGTCGGCGCCGCCCGCGAGCTGTTGCGCGACGTCGATCTCGAGCTGAGAAAGGTCGCCTGCCTGGAGCTGCGCCTGGAATGTCTTCCGGCCGGTGGGGTTGATCCGCTCGCCGATGACGCAGAACGGCTGGTCGGGGCCGATGACGACCGTTCTAGACGGCGACTGGACGACTGTCTGCACGGGTCTCCCTCGTTGGTATGCCGAGTCGTTGGCAGAGGCGGGCGATGCCGGCCTCGCGGCGGAAGCTGATGAGGTGGAGGCCGGCGACGCCGGGCAGCGAGCGCGCGTGCTCGGCGAGCTCGCACGCGACCTCGAAGCACTCGGCCTCGGGGTCGGCGGCGTTCTCGCAGCGCTCGATGATCGCGGCGGGGACTTCGATGCCGGGGACGTTCGCGTCGATGTAGCGCAGCG
>DASYFU010000189.1:0-6706 GCA_036498225.1 Gaiellaceae bacterium
ATCACCGTCGCCCCCGTCGAGAGCGGGATAAGCACGGCAACGACCGCGCACGTGCCGGCGACGACCGCGAGCCAGAGGCCGCGCCGCCATCCGATCTGCACGACTGCGATGAACGGAACGACGAGGAAGAGGAGCAGCGAGAAGCTCGAGTTGCCGTCGACGACGAGCGTGGCGACGAACGCGATGAGCCCCGCGCACCAGAGATCGAGCATGAAGCGTCCGCCGCGCGTGGAGAGCCAGTCTCTCCACGGGACGACCATCGCGATCGTGTTGCCGGCCGCGGCGGCGAGCGTCGCGACGATCAGAACCGGACGGTTGCGCGCACCGACATCCAGCGCGAGGCCCGCGATGACGACGACGATCGACGCCCAGCCGAGCCAGTAGCCCACCTGGAGCGCGGCGAAGCGGAATCCGAGCTCGTCCCGTTCCCGGCTGCGCGGGACGGACGGTGCGAACGGGTGAAAGGTCGGGAAGCTCGACACGGCAATGGGTCGTAACGACGACGCTGTCCTGAATAGTCCGGGCGACGCAGATCGGTTTGGTCCTGCTAGCGTCGCAGGGCGGCGTCCTCGTGGACGTCGCCCGAGGCCAAGGTCGCCTCTCCCGCGTAGCGAGGGAGAGACGCCGACTCAGGCACGACATCGCTCCGGTCGTTTCGCGGGTGTCCGACCACCCAACCGAAAGGAGCACGGAGATGTCGGTAGTCGAGAACACGCACGCGCTGCTGCAGTCGAGCGGCACCTGGTCCGTCGACCCCGTCCATTCGACGGTCGAGTTCCGCATCAGGCACATGCTCGTGAACACGGTCAAGGGCTGGTTCCGCGACTTCGAGGGCGTGATCGTCACCGGCGAGAGCCCGTCCGTCGTCGGAACGATCGAGGTCGAGAGCGTCGAGACGATGAACGGCGATCGCGACGCGCATCTGCGCTCGCGGGACTTCTTCGACGCGTCCCGCTATCCCGAGATCGCGTTCGTCGCCGACGAGTTGGTCGTCAACGGCGACGACACGCGTTTCTCGCTCGGCGGTGACCTCACGATCAAGGGAATCACGCGCCGGATCGTGCTCGAGGGCGAGCACCGTGGAAGCGTCGTCGACGCCGAGGGCAAGGAGCGGATCGCGCTCACGCTGCGCGGGAAGCTCGACCGCTCCGACTTCGGCCTCCGGTGGAGCCCGATGCTCGAAGCGGGCGGCCTGCTCGTCGGCGAGGACGTCGACCTCTCGCTCGACGTCGCCGCCATCCGGGTGAGCTGATGGGCGCGGAGCGCTACACCAGGAGCCGCCTGCTCGAACGCGCAACGCTCGCGGTCGGCGGGCTCGTCGGCCTCGATATCGCGCTCCCGGCCGCCGGGCTCGCGTTCCTGCCGTCGTTCCTCGGCCAGCATCCACGGCCGGTGGATCTCGGCCCGGTCGACGCGTTCCCCGAAGGGCAGTACGTGCTCGCGACCTACCTCGCCGACCCACGGGTCGGCGAGGCGTCGCGCAGGACGGCGTACGTCCGCAACAACGGGCTGCTCGGCGACCTGCCGAGCTTCACCATCATGTCGAGCCGCTGCACGCACGTCGGCTGCCCGACGCAGCCGAACGGGCCGCTCTTCGCCGCGCAGCGAACGGTGGAAGCCACGAGCGGCGGCCCGGTTGCGCTCACGCCCGCGCAGCCGTCGGGCTTCGGCTGTCCGTGTAACGGAAGCCAGTTCGACAACGAGGGGAAACCGCACCGCCGGTCCCGCGCCGCGCGCGCTCGACCGGTATCAGTTCTCGATCCGGAACGGCCGGCTGTGGCTCGGCGAGCCGTACAGCGTGAGTCACGTCGACGGCACGGGTGCGGGTGCGCAGATCCATAGCGTCCCGCTCGAAGGAGCGGGCATCCCGGCGTCCGGGGCGGAGCGGCTGCTCTACCCGATCGATCCGTGACACGCGACCTGTCATCGTGCCGGGGTGGGTCGCGTCTTCCTCCTCGCGTTCGTCGTGTTCTTCTGCGCTGCGACGACCGCCGGCGCCCGCACGGCGGATCCAGCCGGGAGGCGAACCATCGTGCTCGGGCATTCGGTCGACGGCCGCGTGATCACCGCAGTCGAGATCGGCGACTTCGACTCGCCCCTGCGCACGCTCGTCGTCGGCTGCATCCACGGCAACGAGCCCGCCGGGATCGCGATCGCGCAATGGCTGACGCGGATGGCGCCGCCGTCCGAGCTCGACCTGTGGATCGTCTCCGACCTCAACCCCGACGGGGTCGCTGCGAACACGCGCCAGAACGCGCATCACGTCGACCTCAACCGCAACTTTCCCTTCCGGTGGCGGCCGCTCAGCGGATACTTCTACTCCGGGCCGCGCGCGCTCTCCGAGCCCGAGAGCCGGATCGCGTATCGCCTCATCTCGAGAGTGCGGCCGCAGGTTGCGGTCTGGTTCCACCAACACCTCGACGTCGTCGACGAGTCCGGCGGCAGCCTCGCGGTCGAGCGCCGTTTCGCGGCACTCGTCGGCTTACCGCTCGCGCGGCTGACGCGCGAGCCGGGAAGCGCGATCGGATGGGAGAACCACGTGATCCCATCCGGCACGGCGTTCGCGGTGGAGCTGCCGGCGGGCGCCCTCAAGCGGGCCGCGGTCGATCGCTTCGCGCACGCGATCGTCGCGGTCTCCAAGGGAGTCGCGGGGCGCAGCGTCGAGCCGCGCCCCGCAACGTGATCGCTAGTCCAGCGGCTGGACGACGATGAGCGAGTTGCCGTCCGGGTCGCGCAGCCAGAACATCGGCGGCACGGCGCCGCCGTAGCGGCTGACCTCGTCGTCGACGTCGACGCCGGCGGCCTTCAGCGCGGCGTGGTCGGCGTCCACGTCGGATGTGTCGAGGCAGATCCCCGTCTGGCTTCCGCCGGCTTCCTGGCCGGGCGGAGGCGGAGCGATCGCGATCGTCGTCGGCGTTCCCCGAAGCTGGACCTCGACCCAGCGCATGCCGGGCCCCATCTCGACGTCGACGACCTTCTCGAAGCCGAGCTTGTTCACGTAGAAGTCGATCGCGCGGTCGGTGTCGACGATCGTGACGCAGACGCGGCCGACCTGCGTGAGGTTGAGCGTGGACGTGGTGGCGGACATCTGAAGCCTCCTGATCGTTGCTGACGTTCTAGAGACGACCGCAGGAACGGAAACTCATCGCACCCATATTCATTGCACAGAGTTCTCCCACGCGCCGCCGGTCTCATGGTCGGAAACCCCCGAACAAAGGAGACCTGCATGAGACGATCGAGAAGGCTGCTCGTCGGAGCGACCCTCGTCGTGTCGGCTGCGATCGGTGGCGCGTTCGCTCCCGGCCTCTTCTCGGCCGGGGCCGCAACCACCCCGACTACGACCACGACGGCGCCGACCACGATGCCGGCACACGGCACCGCCGCGCACGAGGACGCCGAGAAGGCGGTGACCGGTGCGGTAGCGACGAAGGCTCAGGCCGCCGCGGTCGCGTCCGTCGGCAGCGGCACCGCCGGCTCCGTCACGACCGACTTCTTCGGGACCGGGTACGAGGTCACCGTGACGAAGGCGGACGGGACGACGGTCGAGGTCCACCTGGACAGCTCGTTCACGGTGCTCCAGGGACACGGCGGGCCCGGCGGGCCGCCCGGGTCGCACTGACGGAGGACAAGCGGCGCGGTCACGCTCGGTGGCCGCGCCGCTAGTCGATCGCGCGGCGGTAGAAGCCGCGTGTGCCGACGCCGAGGAGCAGGGCGATCGCGCCAAGCGCGACGACGACGCAGATCCAGGGCGTGATGTGCGGCACGCTCGGTGTGAGCGCGCCGCGCATCAGCTCGCTCACGTACGTCATCGGGTTGCAGGCCGTCACGACCTGGAACCAGCGCAGCCGGTCGAGTGACGGCCACGGGTACTGCGTGCACCCGGTGAAAAGGAGTGGCGTGAAGACGAGCGAGAAGACGAGGTTGATTCGCTGCGGCTGCACGACCGTCCCGATCAGGAGCCCGAAGCCGGCGCCGACGAGTGCGCCGAGGACGAGAGCGGCCAGGAACCAGCCGATGTTCTTCCATTCCCAGGGGATGTGGCCGAGGACGGCGTAGCCGATCGGAATCATGATCAGCGTCGCCGCGAACGCGCGCAGCATCGCGAAGAGCACCTTTTCGGCGGCGACGAAGCTCGTCGGCATCGGCGCGAGCAGGCGATCCTCGATCTCGCGCGTCCAGCCGAACTCGGCGACGAGGGGAAACGCAAGCGTCTGGATCGACGTCAGGACGACGGTGAGGCCGAGCAGGCCGGGGAAGAGCAGGTCGGCGTAGCCGTGCCGCGTGTAGCCGAGGCTGCCGAGGACTTTCCCGAAGACGAACAGCAGGAAGAGCGGCTGCAGGATGACCTGCGCGAGGAACGCCGGCAGCTCCTTGCCGGTGACGTAGAGATCGCGGTGCAAGACCGCGAAGAAGACGCCGATGCGGCTGCTCGACTCGAGCGGGAGCGCGGCGGCGTTCATCGCAGGCTCCGGCCGGTGAGGTTGATGAAGACGTCCTCGAGCGTCGGCGTGCCGAGGCGGACGTCGTTGAGCGCGAGGCCCTGCGCGGCCAGTGCCGCGGCCGCGGGTGCGACGAGCAGCGCCGCGTCGCCCGCGAGGTAGAGCCGCACGCGAAAGGCGTCGCCGTCCTCGGGGGAGCCTTGCAGCTGCTCGACGCGTTCGACGCCCGGTAGTGCGGCGAGCGCGTCCGTGAGCCTGCCGTCGGCGGGCTTGTCGGCGGCGAGCTCCAGCGTCGCCTCGCCTGCGAGTGAGCGCAGCAGCGCGGACGGCGCGTCGAGCGCGAGGAGCTTGCCGTGATCCATGATCCCGACGCGATCGGAGAGCGCAGCAGCCTCGTGCATGTCGTGCGTCGTCAAGAGCAGCGTCACGCCCGCGTCGCGCAGCTCGCGCAGGCGATCCCACACGAACAGGCGCGCGGCGGGGTCGAGGCCGGTGGTCGGCTCGTCGAGGAACAGCACCTTGGGCTGATGCATGAGAGCGCGCGCGATCATCACGCGCTGCGACTGCCCGCCGGAGAAGAAGTCCGGCTTCGCGTCGGAGCGGTCCGCGAGCCCGAACTGATCTAGCAGCTCGTCCGCACGCGCCTCTCGCACCTTCGCGGGGACGCCGTGATACGCGGCGTGGAAGATCAAGTTGTCGCGGATCGAGATCGCCCGGTCGAGATTGCTCCGCTGCGGCACGACCGCGAGCTGCCGCCGCACGCCGACCGGATCGCCCACGACGTCGACGCCGTCGATCGCGGCCCGGCCGCTCGTCGGTCGGACGCGTGTCGTCAAGACGCCGACCGTCGTCGTCTTCCCGGCGCCGTTCGGGCCGAGCAGCCCGAACACCTCACCGGCCTCGATCGTGAAGCTGACGCCGTCGACGGCGTTGACCTGCCCTTTCGGATAGCGCTTCACGAGCTCTTCAACGCTTACGATGCTCATGGTCGCCACCGTATATCGGTTACGCGCCGAGCGGACGCGGACTCTACCCTCTGATCTTCTCGAGCACTGCGTCGATCCGGGCGAAACCGCCCTTCGCACCTTCCTCGACGCCGTACTGCATCGTCGTGTCGCGTTCCTCGGTCGAGTCGAAGTGCATCGTCTGCGTCAGCTTCGTGCGTTCGCCGAGATCCTCGAACTCGAGCGTCTGCAGGTGGTTCATGAACGTCTGCACGAGCCGCGCAGGAGGCTCGACCTCGCGGAACTCGCCCTCGAGGACGCCGAAGCTCGTGCGGAAGCGGTACGTGCCGCCCGAGCGAACGTCCATCTCCTCGACGACCGTGCCCTCGCCCCACCATTCGGGGATCAGTTGAGGGTCGGTCCAGATGGAGAAGACATGCGCGCGCGGCGCATCGAAGACGCGCTCGACGCGAATCTCGAGCTCGTTCGGCGTGGTGACGGTGGTGTCGTTCATCAGCTCACCGCCTTCTTCACGAGCGTTCGGATGGCCTTCTCGTCGGCGGGCGTCAGCTCCTTGACCGCGAACGCGATCGGCCACGTGTTGCCCTTGTCGAGCTTTGCGCTGTCGTTGAAGCCGAGCATCGCGTACCGCTCCTTGAACTTCCCGGCGTCGCGGAAGAACACGACGATCTTTCCGTCCTTGTTCGCGTACGCGGGCATGCCGTACCACGTCTTCGGCATCAGATCGGGAGCGGCTTCCTTGACGATCGTGTGGATCTTCTTGCCGAGGGCGCGATCCTTGGGCGTCATCTTCGCGAACGCACCCTGCACCGCGGTCTCGCCGTCCTCGTTCAACTTCCGTTCCTTGAGCGTGGCCCTCAGCGCCGCCTTTTCCTCGGCGGTGAGTCCAGTGCTCTTCTTCGTAGCCGGGCTCATCGTGCTCCTTTCGTACGTTCGACGACCTGGGCGAAACGGTCGAGCCGGCCCACCCACGTGCTTATGCCCTCGAAGGCGTAAGGCGTGAGCATGCACCTGCGGGCCCGGCCGACCTTCTCCGTCGTGACGAGCTCCGCCTCCTCGAGCAGCCGGATGTGCTTCTTCATCCCCGTCAGCGACATGCCGAAGGGCTCGGCGAGCTCGCTGATCGTCGCGCTGCCGAGGCCGAGCCGTTCGAGGACGGCGCGGCGCGTCGGGTCGGCGAGGGCTGCGAAGGCGCGGTCGACGGTGGTTGGATACTGAACCATTCGGTTTAGTGTAGCAGCTCAGCGCCGCCGGAGCGCGGCGAAGAGCGACGTGCCGACCGGCCAAGCCTGTCTGAGCCGC